>NZ_CAPDXS010000108.1:0-19332 GCF_948601915.1 uncultured Acetatifactor sp.
GCATACATCATAAAAGGCTTTAAACTTTAAGCGATAATTTTTCTACAGTTCCTTAAAGGAGCAGGTAGTATTGCTATACGAGAGAATGGGAACATCGTTTGCAGAAGCAGTAAGGATTTTTGCAAAACAGAGTGTTGAGGAGATAGCCATGCCGTTTACCATGCATTTGACGACCAAGGAGAAGAAGCGGACATTGGGACTTGCCAATGGGAAGTATGCGATTCCAGATGATATAGATGAGTGTAATTTTGACATAGCAGAGATGTTTGGAGTGGAGGGATGATGGGGATATTACTGGATCGCATATTGCTTTATGGGCGGTTGCTGATAGTGGAAAACTTTCCGAAGAAGTGACTCGGATGCTTGAAGCAGAAAAGAATGAAATATACCACAGTGTCGCCTCTGTTTGGGAAATTGCGATTAAGCATCATATAAAGCCGGAACAAATGCCCATACCGGAAGAGGAGTTTGTTGAATTATGTGATGAGACAGGATTTGTTCTTCTGCCAGTGGAGACAAGGCATATATTTATGGTAAAGACATTAGTAAGGCCGGCAGATGCGCCGAAGCACAATGATTCGTTTGACAGGATTCTGCTGGCACAGGTCCGGCATCCATAACGGATGGCGATTTTGACAAGTTCAGGACATCGTTGAAGGAGGTTTTATCGTTCATCAAGTATTCGCAGGATGAAGACAGGCTTGAAGAAATGCAATAGAGAAGATGAAACAGAATGCGGCAAAAAAGCAAGGATATCCAACCTGCTTTTGGATGATTAGATTATGGCATATCCGAATGTACGTATCAGGGAAGATGATGCTTTGTGGGATGCGTTCAATAGGATTGTGGAATTCGGGGAAGCTGAGAAATTCATCTTTGTACTGGGCGAGTGGGACTTTATGTTCCTGCTGAAGGTGTAATAGCTTCAATTGCTGCAGAGGCTGCAAATGATGAGATTATTATGAATCGAAAGGAGGCATCGATGTGACCAGAGCTGATAATGTATTGAATATGCAGATAACCATTGCCAACTGCATGAAGCAGGAATGGGGTGTTGATTACGGTATTGTCAGCGACCTTTTGGATGAATACGACCTGCTATCTTATATTGATATCTGTTATGAGGAATACAATACCATGGGGATAAAGGGGATATTGCAGGATTTGAAATCGTATATGGATGCAGCAAAGGGGGCTGTCTGAAAATGAGGGATTTGTATCATGGCACAGTATACGATATAGATGAAATCGATGTGACGAAGGGGAAAGGATATAAGGATTTCGGAAAGGGCTTTTATGCCACATCGATAAGAAGCCATGCGGATAATATTGCCAGGAGGAATAAGCGCATTCTGGAAGAAAAGGAAGCGAGGATGCAGAAAAAGGGTTCTAAATACCGGGCGAAAGTCTACCAGGCATACCGGTATAATTTGGAATTTGATGACAGCTGTATCGACAATCCAGAGGGTTTAAATGTAAAGGTGTTCATAAAAGCGGACAGGGAATGGGTACGTTTCATATTGATGAATAGAGGTTCTGATAATAGTGCCCATGATTTTGATATTGTGATTGGCCCGACAGCAGATGAAAATACTGTGACGGTAATCAACTCTTACAAGGATGAATTAGAGGAGACGGATTATGCGGATGAAGTGCTGGATGCTTTGATAAAGGAACTGGAACCTGAAAATCTGCCGAAGCAGTACTTTTTTGGAACGAGACAGGCACTCAGTAAGCTCCATTTTAAGAATGTCAGGAGGGAAATCGTAGGATGAAGCCATCAAGCGTCAATATCAATAAGTCAATACAGGCCATATCCTTTTATCTGGTGCGCCGTTTGAGCAAAGAGGAAAACTGTTCCAGTGAGGAAGCATTGAAGGAACTGCTGAAGACCATGACTTATGAACTGCTGCAGGATAAGGAGTCCTGTTTATATGCGGAATCGCCTGAATATGTATGGAGCATGCTTAAGGACGAGAAAGAGGGCGACATGGAATCATGGCTGGCAATATGAGGAGGCATAAATGTGACAGCGCGATTTGCGCTGTGCAAATGGGGTAAAAAAGGGGTGCTCTCAATTTCACAGAGGGGTAAAGCAAAAGGAAGAAACGCTATTTTCCAGGCATCCCAGCGCGCCCATAGCAACAACCTCTACAGCAACTGGCTCAATTACTACGTCTATCAGATGACGCCCTACGAGTTGAAGAAAGGCGGGAGGATACAGTAAATATACGGTTTCCCCTGGGAGTAAAATCCTGGGGGATTTTTCTTGCGTTCTACACGGATTTGAGACAAGAAAGCGGCACATTTCGGGTGGGCTGCCTGTGCTGCCTGTATAAAAGGCTTGTAGGTATGGGAATTGTAGGCTATAATTATGATGAGGACGCTGAATAAAGTAAGCGTGTCACGATGTTCAGTCATGTAGAGGGGGGATGGTATGGTTCAGGAAGAAATAGTATATCAGAATAAGGATATCACCAGCAAGGTGCTTGCCGAGTGCTTCAAAGGGAAGACGTTCAAGGTATATGGTCTTGATCTGCCGGAAATCAGACGGGTCCTGCCGACCAACTTACCGACGGTCAAAGCAAACGAGCTCCGCCTGGACAATCTTTTTGAGCTGGCAGACGGCACTGTCGCCATAGTGGACTATGAAAGCGAATATATACTGCATAACGCTGAATGCTGCCTAATGTAATCATGCGATTGAACCAGTCAGCGTTATGCAGTCTGGTTTCACGGCAAGTGAAATCGTTAAGCAGTATAAAAAGGAAGATAAGATAAAATACCTGAATTATCTGACAGGGATAGCCAACCGCTACGCAAAGGAAAACCAGGATTGCCCGGTGCTGCGGATGGTTGTGATATATACAGGGGACATTAAGAGAGGGCAGACGTCCGACCGATATGACATCGGAGCGGTCAGGGTGAAGCTGGAACAGGCATTCCTCTCAGAACTTGATTCCCATGAGATTTTCCGGCATTTGAAGGAAAAGGTGGAAAGGAATGAACTGTTGGATGATGAGGAGATGATGGAGCTTATCATACAACCCTTGTCTTACCGGAAACGGGAAGAGAAAGAAGCGCAGATTCGAGAGACGGTCAAACTGGCGGCACAGATTCAGGACAGAGGGCAGCAGCTTTTCGCGTTATCCGGGATACTGGTCTTTGCGGATAAGGTAATCGACATGGAGACGGCGAATATAATAAGGAGGGCGATTGAGATGACGCAGGTGGCGAGGATATTTGAGGAAGAGAAGCGGCAGGCATTGTCGCAGGCAGAAAAAAGCATAAAGAAGAAAAAGAGCGGAATGCAAGGCAGATTGTAATCAGAATGATTAAGAAGAACTATCCAACGGAAGAAATCGTTTCCCTAGTGTCAAGCTTTTCCCAGGATGACATAGAGGCGCTTCGGAAAGAGGTTGAGAGGGCAGAGTTATAAGGAAGAAAACCATGAATGTACTATATGCAGTCGGGCAGGGGAGGAGGGAGAGCGCAGTCTCCCCCGAATCCGGCCCGGACATTCTGCCTGCCCGGCAAAAGGGTCCATGTCTATTCCTTCACAGCCCTGGTGGCATACTCCTCCAGCAGCTCCACATACCTGTAATAGCGGTCTAAGGGGCAGTCCGGCGGCGTCTGGTGGTCCACGCTGGGGATGAACCCGCCGGTCTTCATCACGGGCAGCAGCCTCTCGAACTCCCCGCGCATGGCTTCCATGCTCCGGCGCATGGTCATCTTGTCGAATGCGCCGATGAAGAGGAAATCCGGATAGGCCTCCCGTAGCGCCGCCACGTCCACGCCCGCCTGGCGCTCCAGGGGCAGGACGCCCTCTATCCCTGCCTTTCGCAGCCAGGGAATCATCTTCGTCACATCGCCGTCCGAATCGATGATGACCTTGGTGCCCCGCTCCCGTATGGCGGGGATGACTTTGCGGTAATAGGGGGCAAGGAATTCGTTGAAGCAGTCCTCCGATATCATAGGGCCGTTGTTGTAGCTCATGTCCTCTGCAAAGGTCATGAAATCCGGCGTGACGATCTCATAAATCCTGTCCAGCTGCCGCAGCTGATAAGCGGCCAGGTCGTCCAGCATGCGGTGGTACAGCTCCGGATAGTCATAGAAGGAGTACAGATGGTTCTCGATGCCGAACAGGGTGCGGGGGAACCAGAACCCGCCGTCCAGGGAGAACCAGATGGGAAAATCCCCGGCCTCATGGCCGCCCTTCAGATTCTTCATGGCCTGGAGCTGACTGTCTATGCCGTCCTCCGGATAGAGGCAGGGCAGGAGATTTTCGTAATCCTGCTCATCCTCCATGATCGGGCCCCCGTTGAAGGCCGGTTGGGGGCAGTCCGCCGTCCTGTGGGGGAGCCAGAACTGCACATGCCTGTCCAGTCCCAGGGCAGGTGCCAGCCCATCCCAGGGAATCTCGGCCGAAAGCCCCTGGCTGTGCCAGGCGTCCAATGTCCTGTCCCACCAGGAGGCCCATTCTATCATGGGGAGCCGGTCGTCCGGCCTTTCGAAATGAAGCGTCGCCAGAACGCGTTCTCGATTTTTCATATTTTTATATTCTCCTTTCCGATTTTCTGCCTCTGGCGTCCGATAGGAGGCAATATCTGCCGACAGAGGCCTGCCATGTTGATAAAGATATTTTACCATATATCATAGGCCGGGTAAATGTGGCCCGGTTGTCTTTCGGGTACATGCAGAAGGCAACAGAACCATACAGTGGTATATGAGGCTTTTGTGGAGGGACAGGCCGATTTCGGGGATTTCTTTGGGCAGATTCCACATTTCCGGCATATGGTTCTGTGCTTTCTTTGGGAAAACCGAAAATATCCCTTTTTTTGTCCTGGAAAGTATGGTACAATTCCTTTATTAAATAGAACGAAAGGAGAGGGTTGGCAATGGACTCATACAAATATTATCTTGCGATAGACATCGGCGCATCCAGCGGCCGCCATATCCTGGCCCATCTGGAGGAGGGAAGGATGGTGCTGGAGGAGGTGCACCGCTTCCCCAACGGGATGGTGGAGAAGGACGGCGAGCATGTCTGGGACGTGGACGAGCTGTTCCGGCAGATCAAGCTGGGCCTTAAGAAATGCGCGCAGCTCGGCAAAATTCCGGTCAGCGTGGGCGTGGACACCTGGGGGGTGGACTTCGTGCTGCTGGACGGGGACGGCGCGCGCATCGGGAACGCGGTGGCTTACCGGGACGGGCGCACCAGAGGGATGGACGAGGAGGTATACAAAATCATCCCAGAGGACGAGCTGTATGCCCGCACCGGCATCCAGAAAGCCATTTTCAACACGATTTATCAGCTCATGGCCCTGAAGGTGAAAAAGCCGGAGCATTTGGAAAAAGCCCACACCATGCTGCTGATGCCGGATTATTTCCATTACATGCTCTCCGGCGTGGCGGCCACGGAGTACACAGAGGCCACCACAGGGCAGCTTGTGAGCCCCGAGACCAAGGACTGGGACATGGAGCTGATCGAGAGGCTGGGATACCCGAAGCGGATTTTCCAGCGGATGGTGACGCCCGGCACCGTGCTGGGAGAGCTGACCGCGGAAGTACAGGCCGAGGTAGGATTCAACTGCAAGGTCGTGGAGCCTGCCACCCATGACACAGGCTCCGCGGTGATAGCGGTTCCCACGGACAGCGACGACGCGCTGTACATCAGCTCCGGCACATGGTCCCTCATGGGGACGGAGCTCATGGAGGCCAACTGCTCTCCCGAGAGCAAGGCCAATAACCTGACCAATGAGGGCGGCTACGGTTACCGTTTCCGCTACCTGAAGAACATCATGGGGCTGTGGATGATTCAGTCCGTGAAGAAGGAGATTGGCGGGAATCTGGGCTTCGGCGAGATTTGCGAGATGGCATCCAAATGCAGCATCCCCTCCATCGTGGACTGCAATGACGACCGTTTCCTGGCTCCGGCCAACATGACAGAGGAAGTGCAGGCAGCCTGCAGGGAATCCGGGCAGCAGGTGCCGGAAGGCCTGGCCCAGGTGGCATCCGTCATCTACAACAGCCTGGCCCGGTGCTATGCGGAGACGATTAGGCAGATAGAGGGCATTACCGGCAGGAAGTACGATAAGATACATATCGTGGGCGGCGGCTCCAATGCGGAGTATCTGAACAGGCTGACAGCGGCGGCTACGGGCATCCCGGTGTATGCGGGACCCACGGAGGCTACCGCAATCGGCAATATCGCAGCCCAGATGATGGCCACAGGGGAGCTGGCGGACCTGAAAGCAGCCAGGGCCTGTGTGTTCCGGTCCTTCTCCATCACCACATATCAGCCTTAACGGCCGTGTTTTGCCACCGCAGGAAAGGCCATATCAGAGAGGCAGGCGGTCTGCGGCGATTGCGGGGCCTGCCAAGGCCGTGGGGAGGTATGGGATGGGAAAGGCAGGGGCGTTTGGCATTCCGGCCGGCGGAGGTGCAAAGAGGGGCCCCGGAAAGCGGGCAGGGCCAGGCATCCTGCCTGAGGAGACGCATTTCAGACAGAGGATATACAGGATATAAATGAAGAAAAGCATTCATGAAGAAAAGCATTCATGAAGGAAAGCATTCATGAGGAAAGGAAGACAGAGGATATGACAGCAAAGGAAAGATTTGAGTCCGCAAAAGAGATTTACGCCTCCTACGGCGTGGACGTGGAGGCAGCCATCGAGAAGTGCATGGAGGCTCCCGTGGCGCTCCACTGCTGGCAGGGAGACGATGTCACCGGCTTCGACCACGACGGCCCCCTGACAGGCGGCATCCAGACCACCGGCAATTATCCCGGAAAGGCCAAGACACCGGAGGAGCTGATGCAGGACATGGACAAGGCCCTGAGCCTGATGCCCGGTAAGAAGAAGCTGAATCTCCATGCCTGCTATGCCATTTTCGAGCCCGGCGAGTTCGTGGACAGGGATAGGATTGAGCCGAAGCATTTCGCCAAGTGGGTGGCGTTCGCAAAGGAGAGGAACATGGGCATCGACTTCAACCCCACGTTCTTCTCCCATGACAAGGTGAAGGACGGCCTGACCCTCTCCAGCCCTGACGAGGGAACCAGGAAGTTCTGGATCGACCATGGCAAGGCATGTATCCGCATCTCCCAGTATTTCGCGGAGGAGACAGGGATGCCCTGTGTCATGAACATCTGGACAGGCGACGGCTATAAGGATATCCCCGCAGACCGCATGGGCCCCAGAATGAGATACAAGGAGGCCATCGAGGAAATCCTGTCCGAGCCTTTTGACAGGGACAAGGTGAAGCCCTGTGTAGAATCCAAGGTGTTCGGCATCGGCGTGGAGGCGTATACGGTGGGAAGCGCCGAGTTCACCCTGAGCTTCGCGGCCACCCACGAGGGCTGCCTGCCTCTGATGGACAACGGACATTACCACCCTACCGAGGTGGTGTCGGACAAGATTCCCGCGCTGCTGTGCTTCTATCCGGAGATTGCCCTGCATATCACAAGGCCCATCCGCTGGGACAGCGACCATGTGGTGCTCTTTGACGACGAGACGAAAGAGATGGCCAAGGAGATTGTCAGATGCGACGGCCTGGACAGGGTGTACATGGCGCTGGACTACTTCGATGCCAGCATCAACCGCGTATCCGCCTGGGCCATGGGCTTCCGCAGCTGGCAGAAGGCATTGCTGACGGCTATGTGCACGCCCAATGAGGCGCTTAAGAAGCTCCAGGACGAGAACCGCATGACGGAGCTGATGGTGGAGCAGGAGGCGGTGAAGACCCTGCCCTTCGGCGATGTGTGGAACGAATACTGCCAGCGCTGCGGCGTGCCGTCGGACAGGGAGTTCTATGCTGAGGTGAAGAAGTATGAGGACGAGGTGCAGCTGAAGAGAAATGCATGACGCGGATCCTGTCGGATGAAGTCCTGCCGCCTGGGATGGCATTGCTGCCAGGCGGCAGGGCGGGGAGCGCGAAGAGAGAAGATTTTCTGTGGCCGGGGTGCCAGTGCTTTTGACCCCCGGCTGTTTTGGCGGACTGCGGTTTGCGCTGCCCGCGGGCTTGTGGGCCGGGAGCGGCAGGTTTCGATCCGGCTGCGGGTACGCGGGGAGCTTTTAGGAGACTGACCGGCGCGTGGGCTGTGACAGATAGAAGGATAGAGAGGATTTGAGCGAAAAGAAGAGATATGGCCTGAGACGGGTCTGGATGATGCTGTTCGGCATCCTGCTGATTGGCATGTGCGTGGCCTCCTACCGTATGAGCGGCTTCGGGGTGGACGCCTTTTCCTGTATGAACCTGGGGGTCAGCGGATTTTTGGGGATGAGCTTCGGGAACTGGCAGCTGATCGTGAACGCGGCGCTGCTGGCGGTGGTGTGGCTGACCATGCGGCGCTGCATCGGCCTGGGGACGATTGTGAATATGGTCTGCGTGGGATATGCGGCGGATTTCCTCTGCTGGCTGTGCCTGGACCGGCTGGGGATGCCCGTGACGCTGCCGGTGCGGATCCTGCTGCTGGCCCTGGGGACGCTGTTCGCCTCTCTGGGCTGCGCGTTCTATATGACGGCAGACATGGGGATTTCCCCCTATGACAGCGTGGCGCTGATTATCACCAAGTACACGAGAGAAAGGATTTCCTTCCGCCTGGCCAGGGTGCTGTCGGATGTGACGGTGATCGTGGTAGGGGTGGTTTTCTGCCTCATGTCCCATGGCAGCATCTGGGCCATCGTGGGCCTGGGCACCATTGTCAACGCCTGCTGCAACGGGCCCCTGATCCAGTTTTTCCGGGAGCGGATTTCGAAGCTTGCGGAAAAAGAGGGAAAAATCGATTGACAATTTCCGTGTCCTCCTGTAGAATCTGTCTTCAACTGGAATTTGTGCTGCAGGTTCAGTCAGGAGGACATTATGAATATTGAGCATTTGAGGGAAAACAGGATTGATATCGCAGTGGTTTCCGGTGACGAGACAGTGGTTGTGGATGTACAGTCGGCCCTGGATCTGGCGATGACTGTGAAGTATGAGACAGGCGCGGAGAGGATCGTGATTGATAAGGCCGTGATATGCGGGGATTTCTTCATCCTCAGCACGGGCATGGCTGGCGAGATTCTCCAGAAATTCATGAATTATCATGTGAAGGTGGCGGTTTTCGGGGACTATTCCCATTATACCAGAAAGGCATCTCTCCGGAGGAGCTTTTCTTCTGCGTATTTTTGGATGGGCCGGGGCCTGGCACAGGCAGAGCCGGGGCCTAGTACCTCGATGCCATGAATCCTTGAGCAATCAGCTCTGGCTGTCCACCCCGGTACTGCGTTATCGTCAGTGGACGATGCCCCCGCATCGCCTCCTTCCTCCGCCTTGTTCTGGCGCGGACATCAAGCACCGATTACGCGGGAATTCATGCACCGGTGTACTGGAGGGAAGTGGGAACCGTGGCAGCTGCCGATGAGATTCTGTGCATCAGATAAAAAGGCTCCTGTGATATTCTGTGTGTCAGGGTGGATGAAATTTCGAAGGAAAGTTTCTGATACACCGAGATAGCCCGCCGGTTGAAAGCGGCCACAGTGAGGCGAAGGGCTGCCGGAGGGAACATGAGCCCTGCGTAATCCATGCCCGCCGCCAGGAACGCCGCGCCCCGGCCCTGCCCGCACAGCCATGGCGCCATGCCCAGCCCGATGTCCAGAAAGCCCTCCGGGTAGGCATCCGCCTCCACTGTGGGAATCCGGGCGGCGGCCCCGAAGCAGAAAAAGCCTGCCAGCCTGCCGTCTTTGTCCGTACAGGCGCGATAATCCCCGCCTGTGAGCTCCGCAAGGGTGTCGCCGTCCGGCTGAAAGCTGTAGACGGCGTATGGGCCCTCGTATGTCCAGGTGGAGATTTCGCGGGCGTGTTCCATTGTCATTGGATGGATATGGTAAGTGTCATTCATGGTATCGGCAGTTTTTCCTGTGTTCTGTATAAATCTCGCCCATTCCCTGACTTCCGTTCCGAATTCATAAAATGTATCCCGTCCGGCAGGGATAACGACAACGCAGTATATTTTATGGCAGGCCGGAAATCCGGAGAACCAGATTCCTGTAAATGCGGACAGAAATCTCGTCATCAAAGGTGTACTGATTCGTCCCTGATTCGTCTTCGAAATCATAGACCGTAACGGTTTTGGTCATGGGGTTTACGATCCAATATTCCCTCACACCTGCCGTGCGGTATTTATACTGCTTAACGATTTCACTTGCCGTGAAACCAGACTGCATAACGCTGGCTGATTCAATCGCATGATTACATTAGGCAGGATTCAGCGTTATGCAGTATAAAAAGCTTGATGCCGTAATCTCTGTGGGAATCCGACGGGGACACAATCTCGATTATCCAGTCCGGGGCACCCTTGCAGCCGTATTCATCAAGTTTATCCTTGTCGCAGATTACGGAAATATCTGGCTCCACATAATTTTTGTCATCCGCGTTCAGGAACACGGCAAAAGGGGCGGCAAAGACTTCACATGAGCCTTTTTCTGATTTGACATACTGGTAGATAGCGGCATGCAGGGCACTGGATATTCTCCGGTGTATCGTCCTTGGCGGGGCCATCATGTACATCTGCCCGTCTATCAGTTCTGCCCGCTGCCCCTCCGGCAGTGCATATATGTCATCGATGGTATAGGTCCTTTCCTGTGACAATGCCATTGGCCCACCTCCTGTTCCGGACTCGGAATGTATATGCAGCGATTAAATCTTACCAAAAACCGGATAAACGGCATGAATGGCTGTGCTATGCGGCTGGCAAGAATTAAATGCCGTTTATATAGATTCCGCCCGATTGTGCAGAAAAGCCGCAAACCATTGATTTTACTGAAAAATCTACGATTTGCGACCTTTTGCATGAAATGGAAGCAAAGGGGCTCGAACCCTTGGCCTCCCGCTAGTCAGGCGAGCGCTCATCCCAGCTGAGCTATGCTTCCATCCCTTTTACTATATCACAGATCAGAGGAAAAGGGAAGAGGGAATTTTATTTTTTACAAAGATTTTTTACCGATTTTTTACAACCGGTTTTTTACAAAACGCTGTATAGACGTTCCGTTGCGTGCATGCAGCGTGTCTGCCAGGTTTGCGGAAACCTGCTTCGCCGCTGGCTGCGCCCTGCTTTCCGGCCAGCCGGCGGCTCGCGGTTTGGCAAACGCCCTACCCCAAAATATCCATCTGCTTATACTCCTCCAGCCGCTGCCGGTAGGTATCCCAGTCAAGGCCGGAGCAGACGAACCGACAGTCGTCCCAGATGCGGGAAAGCTCCGCCTGCACCTGGGGAATGTCCCCGGGATCGCTGCCTGTGGTGCGGACATAGTAATCCGGCAGCATGGAACAGCCGTTCATGAAGCTCTCCGTCCCATCGGGCTCCTCCCCGTTGCTCAGCGCGGCCAGCAGCCGCAGGTGGCTGTCTATGTAGCCGTTGATTTGGATATGCACGCCGAACATGCCGTTTAAGTCGAAGACCTGGAAGGGCGCCTTGCCGGGGACATCGATTTCGCCTCCTGCGTAGAAGGCCTCGGAATCTCCCAGCTCGTAGAGGGCATTACAGATGTCCATGAGCCTGCCGTATTCCTCCTGGGTGATGGGCTGCCGGAAGGACTGGAACATGAGGTCCACGGCATAGCCCAGCTGTCCCAGCACTTCGCAGCCGGGAAGCTTCCCCAGCCTGTCCCCCAGCTTCACCAGGCGGGCGATGGCCAGCAAATCCCAGAGCCTGATTTGGATATCCTCCATCTCTTCTGACTTGCCGGTGATTTCCTCGTAAATGTCATTGTACACCAAGGTGCCGTCCTCCAGGGTGCCGATGCGGTCGGAGCAGTCGTCCACCAGTTTCTCCCCCACCTTTTTATAGACTCTGTCATCGGCGCTGAAGATGGTGTCCGCCCGGTGCAGCCACAGCACGGCCTGGTACAGGTCCTTCTCGTCCATGGCGGCGACGCCCATGTCATAATAGGCCCTGGCAAGCCCCGCCCAATCGTGCTTCTGCTGGCAGATCTTCAACTGTTCCTCAGGATTTTTTGATTTTGACTTTGATAGCCCGAACATAATGTCTCGACTCCTTTGCGCATTGATTATTTTACTTCATTTTATAACATTCCGGAAACCATGGCAAGAAAATTTACAGACAAGGGGCGAAAAATATGCTATCATGGTAGGAAAGTACAGGAGGTATGGACCATGATTCATTTTGAGAAGATAACGGAAGACAATTTCAAGGCAATCGTAGAGATGAAGCGCCCGGACGGCGAGAGGTTCGTGGCATCCAATGCCTATTCCCTGGCCCAGGCGTGGCTGTACAGGGAGAGCGGTGATGTCTATCCCTTTGCGATTTACAGTGAAGGCGAGCCTGTGGGCTTCATGATGCTGGACGAGGATCTGGAGGAGAGGTGCCTGGTCATATGGCGGATTATGTTTCCCGTGGAGCACCAGAACAGGGGCTACGGCACCCAGGCCGTCCGGGAAATCGTCCGGCTGGCGGGGGAGTCGGGGAAGTATGATTTCCTGATTCTGGATTATGCGCCGGAGAACGAAATCGCCAGGCATGTGTACGAGAAGCTGGGCTTTCAGCCCACAGGGGAAATCAACAATGGGGAGATCGAGATGAGGCTGGATTTGTAAGGGTCTGGAGACTGACAGGGGACGGGCGTGATAATATCCCTCAAAGCGGGCTGACAGGGACATGCTGATGCCATAAACGAGGCATATGCGAAAGCTGATAACGTCCCTCAAGGCGGGCTGAGAGGGACGGAATGGAGAGGATGAGGGATGCTGCAGATTGCCATATGTGACGATGAGGCTGCCCAGTGCTCCTTATTGGAATCCTATGTGAGGGAGTGGGAAAGGCTGCGGCGGCAGGAGGCGGACATTGCGCTTGTGGGGAACGGGGAGCAGCTCCTGTTCCACTGGGAGGAGAGGCGCAGGGACATCCTGCTCCTGGACATCGATATGCCGGGCGTTGACGGCCTTTCCCTGGCCAGGAGGCTCCGGGGCCGGGGAGAGGATGTGCAGATCGTCTTCGTGACCGGGCTGGCGGAGTATGCGCTGGAGGGCTATGATGTGGAGGCGGTGTCCTATCTGATCAAGCCGGTGGAAAAGGAGAGGCTTTTCGCCTGCCTGGACAGGGCTTTCCAAAGGTGCGGCCTGGAGGCGCCTGCGCTGCTTTTAGACACGCCGGGCGGGACGGCCAGGGTGCGGGTCAGGGATATCTGCTATCTGGAGAGCGATGCCCATGACACCTGGGTGCACTGCGCCGGGGGGAAAGGGCCTGTCCGGTGCAGGGTGGGAATCCGCCAGCTGGAGGAGCGCCTGGAGCGGCAGGGAGGCTTTTTCAAGATTCACCGGTCCTATCTGGTGAACCTGGCCTATGTGAACCGGATTGAGAAGAAGGAGGCCGTGATGGACAGCGGGGAGGTGCTGCCGGTGGCAAGGAACCGGTGGGAGGCGCTGAACCGGGCCTATCTGGACTATTACCGCGGCAGATGGGAAGAGGGAGGCTGACGAGGCGGAAAGCTGCCCGACAGTGGAAGACTGCGCGGCGGAAGGGCAGGGGTAAACCGGGAGAGCATCCTGCGCTGTCGGAGGAGATAAGGAAAAGGGCAGGTGCAGCCGGAAGGGGAGGGGTGGGGATACCGGCATCGCCGGAGGACGGAAGGGGGAGCGGCACAGCCCGGGAAATGCGGGAAAGGAGCTTTGAGGCAGGTGGAGACGCTGGATTTCTGGGAGATTTCCCGGGGAATCTTTGGGATTCTGTGGCTGGTTTTATACTGGTACTATATAGGGCAGGTGGGGAACATAGAGAAAGGATTGGGGAAGCGGATGCTGGGCTTCGGCCTGGCGGCGGGGTGCCTGGCGCTTTCCGCCTGGATTCCGCCCTGGCTGGCATGGCTTCTGGTGACGGGGGTGCTGTTCCTGTACAGCCTTTTCTTTGACGGGGAGCCCTTTGGACGGCAGTGGTGGCGGGTGCTGCTGCCGGGGCTGCTGCTGGCGGGCTGCGCCCTGGTGCCCCGGGCATTAGGGCTTTGGAGCGCAGGCTTCGGGGACAGCCCAGTGGAGACTGCGGCAGCAGCGGCATTTCTCTGCAATGGTCCCATCCTTTTTGCCTTTCTGCTCCTGTTTTCCGGAAAGCGCCAGAGCCTGCGGCTATGGAACGGGATTCTGACAGCGCTGTCATTTTTTGCCGTCACCCTGTTCCAGTGGCTTCTGTGCGGCACGGGCCGGATAGCGGTGGAGAGAAGCCTGCTGGGAACCCTGCTGTGGGGCAGCGCGGCCCTGGAGGCCCTGCTGTTTCTCACTGTGGAGGGCACGCTGTATTTTTATAAGAAGGGTTTCGAGTTCCGCACGGAGCAGTTCCGCAGCCGGCTGATGGAGCACAGCTACGGGGAGATCAGGGACATCTACATGGACGTGCGGGGCTGGCGGCACGATTACCACAACCACATGCAGGTGATGAAGGCGAAGCTGTCCCTGGGGGATCTGGATGGCATGGGGGCCTATCTGGACCAGCTGGAGAGGGAGCTGGATCGGGTGGACACTCTGGTGAAGTCCGGGAACCTGATGACGGACGCTATTTTAAACAGCAAGCTGACGCTGGCCAGGCGGAACAACATTCGGGTAAACTGCAGGGCGAAGCTTCCGGAACGGTTGCCCATGGAGGACGTGGATCTGTGCGTGATTCTGGGCAACCTCTTGGACAATGCCATCGAGGCCTGCCAGAAGGTGGAGGAGGACAGCCGTACCCTGCGTCTGTACATGGCGGTGAACAAGGGGCAGTTCTATCTGTCTTTGCAGAATTCCGCCCCGCAGGAGCCGGATTTCGATGCCAGGCATTACATCACCAGCAAGAGAGGGAACCACGGTTTAGGGATGAAGCGGGTGAAGGCTGCGGTGGACAAATACCAGGGCTACCTGAACCTGGCTAACGAGCCGGGGATATTTGCGGCGGAGGTGACCATGCCGCTTGCGGACTTTTCGTGAAAAAAACATGACATTTCGTGCAGGAATCCCCACAAAAGGGGATTCCTGTTTTAAAATGGGGAAAATGCAAAAAGCAATTCGACCCGGAAGAGACCGGGACGGGAAGTTGGGAGGAGGCAAAAACGGATGAAGAAAAAAGCGGATAAAACGAAACAGTATTCCCTGTGGGATAACTGTCGGTATGCCCTCCGCCAACTGCGGCAGAAGGAAGGGAATATGGGCATGGCCGTCTGCGGGGGCGACGTGGCCCTGGGGGTCCTGCTGCCCTTCCTGGAGGCGGCGCTGGCCGGGGCGGTGGCGGCCATCCTGACGAGCGGCAGACGTCCGGAGGCGATTCTTTTGCTGGTGGCGGGCTATGTGATTCTGCTGCAGACAGTCCGGTTCCTGCAGGGGCATCTGCGGAACCTGCGGTTTAAGACATTGTTCCTGCTGCGGATCGACATGGGGATGGATTTCTTCAGGAAGACCGTGTGGATGGACGGACAGAGCCTGGAGAGCGCCCAGGGACAGAAGAAGCGGAAGGATGCCGGTAGGAATCTGTACTCGGGGAACGGCCAGGGGATAGAGGCCTATACAAAAGCCTGGTGCGATCTGGTGATGCAGCTGATCGGCCTGGTCCTCTATGGTGCGATTGTGGGGCAGGTCAGCCTGATTCTGCTGGCCATATTGGTCATGCAGACCCTGCTGGTGTCATATCTCCACACAAAGGCGGGAAAGCGCGCCTATGCCATGGAAGATGAGATTGAGAAAAAATGGGGCATATTCCAGTATCTGCGGCGGGAGACCGTGGTTCCCGGCAATGGAAAGGACATCCGGATGTACCGGATGGACAAATGGTTCCTGGGGATGTTCCATGGGCTCATCGACAGGGTGTGCGCTCTGATAGACAGGCAGCAGACCGGGTACATGGCGGCTGGCATGGCGGAGAATCTGCTCACCTTTGCCAGGAGCATGGTGGTCTACGGGTGGCTCGTCCGGGAGATGGCAGCAGGAAATATGACGATACCGTCATTTCTGCTCTATGTGGGAATCGTGGCAGGATTTGGCGCATGGATGAACGGGTTGTTTGAGGCCTGGCGGCAGATTCTGGAGAATGAGAAGCTTATGGACGACTACCGGGACTTCATGGATTTCGGTGTGGTGGAGGAAGGAAGACAGGCGCCGGAGAGACTCGGGCGCACCCATGAGATTCGGTTCGAGCATGTGTGCTTCCGATATGAAGGCAGCGAGGAAGATACCATCCGGGATTTGAACCTGACCATCCGGCCGGGAGAGCGCCTGGCGCTGGTGGGGCCAAACGGCGCGGGCAAGACCACTCTCATCAAGCTCCTGTGCGGCCTCTACCGTCCTACCTCCGGCACTGTATATCTGGACGGAAGGGACATCCAGTCTCTGGACCAGAGGGCAGTCTTCCGGGAATTCGCTGTGGTGTTCCAGGACGTGTTCGCCTTCTCCTTCCCATTGGCGGACAATGTGTCTTGTGTGGACTGTGGGCGGGAGGATTCGGAAAGGCTTCGGGAGAGTCTGGAAAAGGCGGGGCTCTGGGAGCGGGTGCAGGCGTTGCCGAAGGGGGCGCAGACTTTCATGAACAAGGATTTGGACGAGGCGGGCGTGGCCCTGTCCGGGGGTGAGGTACAGAAGCTCATGCTGGCCAGGGCCCTCTACAAGGACGCTCCCATGGTCATTCTGGACGAGCCCACCGCTGCCCTTGACCCCATTGCGGAGAGCGAGATGTATGAAAGGTATAATGAGCTGGTTCAGGGGAGGACGGCTGTCTTTATCTCTCACAGGTTAAGTTCCACACGGTTCTGCGACAGGATTCTCTTCCTGGAGAATGGCCGCATCACGGAGGAGGGGACCCACGGGGAGCTGATGCAAAGGGGCGGGGCCTACGCGGAGCTCTTTTCCGTCCAGGCCAGGTATTATAAGGAACAAAAAACGGAATGCGCAGCGACACTATAAAGTCGCGAGAGCGCACGAGAGCAAATTTCATGAGCGCATTTCGAATGAAATTTGCTCTCCGAAAAGTGCGCCGAAGAGACTTTATCCTTCAGTGCCGTCGCGCAGCGACCAAAAATAAAAAACGGAATGCGCAGCGACACTATAAAGTCGCGATGGCGCACGAGAGCAAATTTCATGAGCGCACTTCGAATGAAATTTGCTCTCCGAAAAGTGCGCCGAAGAGACTTTATCCTTTAGTGCCGTCGCGCAGCGACTTTATTCAGAAAGGAAGGGCAGTATGCGTGAATTGAAATCTATCCATAAAATGGGGATTCGGCTGTTGAAGATGATACACAGGGAGGATTCCTCCGTCATCCCTCTGCATCTGCTGGATGTATGCCTTTCCCTGGCGCAGATCTACGCAGGGCTGTTCCTGACGGCGGGGCTGATCGATGCGCTGCTGGCGGGAGCGTACCGTGAGGCGGCATGGCAGGCCGTGGTCCTGCTGGGGGCCACCCTCCTGCTCGGCCTGGCCCAGCGTCTGCTCCAGAGGCGGTTCAAGAGCCTCGGGACGAGGATGTGGCTGATTTTCTATGTGTGGCTTCGGGAAAAGGTGTTCTCCATGGACTATGAGAGCATGGAGAAGCCGGAGGTGGCCGAGAAGATTCTGTTTTCGGAGCGCACTTCGGACATGTACGGAGGCCTTGACACCCTGCTGAACCACTATTGCAATATTCTGCGGGCGATTTTGAATATCCTGCTGTCGGTTTCCCTGGTGGTCCATCTGTGCCTGACAAGACCGGCGGGAGGCCTGGGCCTGGTGGGGAGCCTGGCGGGCCCGATTCCCTCCTTTGGGCTCTTTGCGGTATTGCTCGTGGGTATGTGCGCCTGCTCCTTCCGGGCTTTCACCAAATTTGCCGCAAGGCAGATGGAAATCTTCAACAGCCACACGGGAGTGGAGGAGAAGCTCACCTATTTGCTGAACAATGTGTACGACAATGAAAAGGTGGGAAAAATCATCCGTATCTACGGCATGGAGGAGATGATCCTGGAAAACACCGCTCAGGAAGAACGGGAGAGCAGAGCCTATTTCGAGAAGAGGTGCGATGTGAGGAACGCGGCAAACGACGCCAACAACCTGGTGAGCAGCGTCTTCGCTGTAGGCGCCTATCTGCTGGCGGCGCTGAAGGTGGTGGCAGGGGCCGTCACCGTGGGCGCGTTCACCCGGTATGTGGGGGCGCTGAACCAGTTCGGCTCCGCCTGCTTCTCCCTGATTTCCGAGCACGGGGAGCTTCAGAAGATCTGCACCACCATGACGGACTTCCTGGCCTTCCTGGACATGGAGAATCCCCACGCGTCGGGCAGCATCCCCGTGGAGAAGCGGGACGACGGGGAGTATGAGCTGGCTTTCGAGGACGTGAGCTTCCATTACCCCGGCAGCGAGAAGCTGGTGCTCAAAAACGTGAGCTTCAAGCTGCGCATCAAGGGAAAGCTGGCGGTGGTGGGCCGAAACGGCGCGGGCAAGACCACCTTCATCAAGCTCTTGTGCCGCCTCTACGAGCCCACGGAGGGGCGCATCACTTTGAACGGCACGGACATCCGCAAGTATGACGAGGAGGAATACCGCCGCATCTTCGGCGTGGTGTTCCAGGACTTCAAGCTCTTCGCTTTTCCTGTGTGGGAGAACGTGGCCGCGGGCTATGAGAGGCAGGACCACCGAATCTGGAAGGCCCTGGAGCAGGCGGACGCAGCCGACCTGGTGAGGAACATGGAGAACGGCCTGGACACCTGGCTATACAAGAGCGTGGAGGACGGCGTGGAGATTAGCGGCGGCGAAGCCCAGAAGCTGGCTTTGGCCAGGGCACTGTATAAAGACGCGCCCGTGGTCATCCTGGACGAGCCCACGGCGGCCCTGGATCCCAAGGCGGAGGCGGAGGTCTATGAGCGCTTCGGCCAGCTGGTGGAGGGCAGGACCAGCATCTACATCTCCCACCGGATGAGCAGCTGCCGGTTCTGCGATGAGATCATCGTATTCCAGGACGGACAGATTGTGGAGCGGGGCAGCCACGAGGAGCTCTTTGCCGCAGGGGGATGCTATGCACAGATGTGGAACGCCCAGGCGAAATATTACGCATGAGTTTCTTTCCAGGGGGAGAAGGCTGCGGCTTTCTCCCCCTTGGTAGCTTTCCGGGGAGAGCCACGTGATCCTCGGAGGACAGCGCCCAAATAGCTCTGGGAGCGTCACCTCCACCCAAAGGAGATTATGATTCCCCTGGCCTGACAGAGCTGCAGCAGGCCCTTTCCAATGTGTTCAACGCTGAGATTGAGTCCTATATAGCTTTTCAATACCGCATATCAGAGGGCTTTACAGTAAAGAAAATGATATGATAAAATGACATGTATACTGCATAACGCTGAATGCTGCCTAATGTAATCATGCGAATGAAC
>NZ_CAPDXS010000109.1:0-19166 GCF_948601915.1 uncultured Acetatifactor sp.
GGGAAAAGTTTGTTGCGATGCAAGCATCGGGGAATGTACCCTCCTGGGATTCAAACAGCTCCCACCATTCATCCGTGAACAATGCCGGATTGCTTTCCAGGGTCAGCCCATAGGAATTCCCCCCGGTGAAGCCATGGGCATAGTTCACCTGCAGCCCGCTGATGGAATGCCCCCGCATCCTTTCCAGATGCCAGCCAATCCTCTCCTTGGTCAGCTTATCTCCCATCCACCAGTAGAATGGCACCACGCCATATCCCCGGGGCGGTTCCTCAAATCTCGATTCCAGCCTACTATCTCCTTTTCTTACCTGATCCATCTGCATCTTCCTTTCTGCCTGGCCCTTCCCCCCAGGGCCATGCCCTTCCCCCCAGGGCCATGCCCTGCCTTCTGTCAGCCATTTGACAAATCTTTTTACAAATCGTCACCGTCCACTCTCCGTGTTAATCCAAAAATAACACAATCTATCCAAAAATAACAGGGGCCAATTTTACCGATTTGTCCAAAATCGTTCCCGCCTGCCGCAAAAACCCGTATTTCCCGGGGCGAAGAGCTTTCTTTGGACATCAAAAAAGGAACCCCGGACTGCCCTGGAAATCAAAGCAGAACAGAAGTTCCCTGTCGGTTCGTTCCTACGGATCGCCCTCCACAGCAAGCCTGGAAACCGGAAGCTTCGAAATCATAAGCTGTCACAGTTTCTGGCTGAAAATGCTCTTATACCCCTCCCCGTAGATCTCCGAAGCGCTGGTGATGATCGTAAAGGCGCTGGGATCCTCCTGCCTGACAATCTCCTCCAGCTTCGGGGAAAGGGGCTTTTTCACCACGCACAGAACCACCTTCTTGTCCGTGCCCGTGTAAGCGCCGCTGCCGGAGATGTAGGTGGCGCTGATGTCCAGCTCCTCCAGCAGGCGGCTGACGATCCTTTCAGGGCTGTCGCTGATGATGAAGAACATCTTGGCCCCGTCCCGCCCATACAGCACGATATCCAGCAGCACGGAATTGATGAAGACCACGAGCCCTGCGTACAGCGCCGTATCCAGATCCTGGAACACGAAAGCCGAAGCCGTCACGATGATGGCGTCCGTCAGCAGGAAGAGGGAGCCTGTCTTCAGGTGGGGGAAGCGCAGCCGCAGGAGCTTGACGATGATGTCCGTGCCTCCGGTGGTGGCCCCCGCCTTGAACACCAGCCCCAAAGACACCGCCATCAGGGAGCCTCCCACCACGGCGGCCAGCAGCGGGTCTGCCGTCACTGCCCCCACGGATGCCAGCCGGTTGGTGAAGAAGGAGGTGGCCGCGGTGCAGTAGAGGGTGGAAAGGATGAACTTCCAGCCGAATTTCCACATTCCCAGCGCCAGGATCGGTATGTTGATCATGAACATCCACGTACCGGTCTCCAGTCCGGTAATCCGGTTGAATATAATCGCGATACCGGTCACTCCGCCGGGCGCCAGGGAGTTGGGATCCAGGAAGAAGCTCACCGCCACGGCGTAGATCACTGACGCCACAGTGATCACCAGATAATCCGTCAGCCTGCGCCGGAACGTCTTCTTCTCCTCATCCCGGATCTCCCTCTCCTGTTCTTTACTGACCTGCCCCTTGTTCTCCTTCATCCTCACACTGCCTCCCAAAACCCGCAGGAGCGGGCCGCCCTCTTCAGGCAGCCCGCTCCCTCCGGGCATTCCATTCAAAAGTCTCATAAAAGAGCCTTACCATCCACAGCAACCCCCGGCCTTTTGCAAGGCGGAGCGGCCAAGCCTATATGCTTTTTGCATAGGGGTTTACTGTACAAGTGTCAGTCCGGCGGCCCACAGCCGTCCTGTCCATTGACCGCGAATCAGCTGCCCACGTTCACCAGTCTGGGCTTATAGCCCCCTTCCTCCAGGGACTTCATAATCTGTTCCTTATGCTCGGTGCCGAATGCCTCCATGGTGATGCGCAGCTCCACGGCGGCGTTTCTGTTGGTGGTGACGAACTGGTTGTGCTCCAGCTCCACCACGTTGCCGTTGGCCTTGGCGATGATGCCTGACACCTTGTACAGCTCGCCCGGCTTATCCGGCAGCAGCATGGATACCGTGAATACCCTGTCGCGCATGATCAGGCCCTGCTGGACCACGGAGGACATGGTGGTCACGTCCATGTTCCCGCCGCTTAAGATGGCTACCACCTTCTTGCCCTTTACGTCCAGGTGCTTCAGGGCGGCCACGGTGAGCAGTCCGGAGTTCTCTACCACTGTCTTGTGGTTCTCCACCATGTCCAGGAAGGAGACTACCAGTTCGTGGTCTTCCACCGTGATGATGCCGTCCAGGTTCTTCTGGATATAGGGCAGGAGCTTGCTTCCGGGCGTCTTCACCGCGGTGCCGTCCGCGATGGTGCTGACCTTGGGCAGGGTCACCACATGCCCCTCCTCCAGGGATCTCTGCATACAGTTTGCCCCCGCAGGCTCCACTCCAATCACTTTTATCTTGGGATTTAGAAGTTTTGCCAAAGTAGCCACGCCTGTGGCCAGGCCGCCGCCGCCGATGGGCACCAGGATATAGTCCACAAGTGGCAGCTCCTTGACGATCTCCATGGCGATGGTTCCCTGTCCGGTGGCCACCATCAGGTCGTCGAAGGGATGGATGAAGGTGTATCCGTTCTCGTCCGCCAGCTCATAGGCCTTGGCGCAGGCCTCGTCGTACACGTCCCCATACAGCACCACCTCCGCGCCGTAGCCCTTGGTGCGGTTGACCTTCATCAGAGGCGTGGTGGTGGGCATGACGATGACGGCCTTGGTGCCGTAGGCTTTCGCCGCATAGGCCACGCCCTGGGCATGGTTCCCCGCGGAGGCGGTGATCAGCCCCTTGGCCCGCTCCTCGTCCGTAAGGGTGCTGATCTTATAATATGCGCCCCTGAGCTTATATGCGCCTGTAAGCTGCATATTCTCGGGCTTTAAGTAGACCTTGTTGCCCGTCTGGGTGCTCAGGTACTCGCTGAACACCAGCTTCGTCTCCAAAGTCACCTGCTTTACGATTTCCGATGCCTCCTCGAACTTCTCCAGGGACAGTCCTTCTTCCAGGGACTGCTCGTTTTCCAGTTCAATACCCATTCTTGTCTCCCCCTCTGCTTTTTTATTTTCTCCGGTATGGCTTTCATTCATAGATTGCTCTACTTCTGTAGATTGCTCCTCTTCCGTGGAATTCTCTTCTTCCATGGATTGCTCCTCTTCCATAGAACGCTGCTGTTCCTCCATCTTCCGATGCTCCTCCTTCCCTCCGGCCCCTGGCACCGCTCCTCGATGCCTCTCTTCCTGTTCCAATCTATGCCATCTATGTTCCCGGCTTTCCTGCATTCCTCGCTTTCACCAAGATGCCGTCCGCCCGGAAACCGCTATTCTCCCTTCGGCTATTCGCCCTCGGTCTTTACATCGAAGAGGGCGTTCACGAACTCGTCCGAGTCGAACTTCTGCAGGTCGTCGATGGTCTCGCCCACGCCGATATATTTCACAGGCACCCGCAGCTCCGACTGGATGGCCACCGCGATGCCCCCCTTTGCCGTACCGTCCATCTTGGTGAGGATGATGCCCGTCAGATCCGCCACCTCGCCGAACTCCCTGGCCTGCACCAGCGCGTTCTGCCCCGTGGTGCCGTCCAGCACGATCAGATTCTCCCTGTGGGCATCCGGGAACTCCCTGTCCACGATGCGGTTCATCTTCCGCAGCTCCTCCATCAGGTTCTTCTTATTGTGGAGCCGTCCCGCCGTGTCAATCAGCAGCACGTCCACTCCCCTGGCCTTGGCGGCGTTCACGGCATCGAACACCACACTGGCCGGATCAGCGCCCTCGTTTCCGCCCACCATGGGCACCTCCGCGCGCCTGGCCCACTCCGCCAGCTGGTCTCCCGCGGCGGCCCGAAAGGTATCGGCGGCGGCAATCAGCACTTTCCTGCCGTCCTCCTTGAATTTGCCCGCCAGCTTCCCTACGGAGGTGGTCTTGCCCACACCGTTGACCCCAATCACCATGATGACGGACTGACGCTTCTCGAACTCATAGGCGGTGTCGTCCACCCACATCTGCTCCTTGATGCCCTCTATCAGGAGCTGCTTGCACTCATGTGGCTCCTTGATATGCCGCTCCTTTATCTGGGCCTTCAGGCGGCTGATGATCTCCGTGGTGGCGTTGACGCCGATGTCCCCCATGATGAGGATCTCCTCCAGCTCCTCATAGAAATCATCGTCGATTGCGGAAAAGCCGCTGAACACGGAATCGATTCCCCGGACGATATTGTTCCTGGTCTTCGTCAGGCCCTCCTTCAATCTGGCAAAAAAGCCCTTTTTTCCCTCTGCCATGCCTCATCCCACTCCTTCCCGCACTCTATTGTCCATATAATAATATTACCATATTTAAGAACTGACTGCAATAGTCACGCAGTCAGTTCCTTATCAATCAGGTTCACGCTGACCAACGTGGACACGCCCTTCTCCTGCATGGTGATGCCGTAGAGCCTGTCCACCTGCTCCATGGTGCCTCTTCTGTGGGTGATTACGATGAACTGTGTGTTCTTGGTCAGTTTGTGCAGGTACTTCGCGAATCTGCCTACATTGGAGTCGTCCAGCGCCGCCTCAATCTCGTCCAGCAGACAGAAGGGCGACGGCTTCAGGTTCTGGATGGCGAACAGCAGGGAAATGGCCGTCAGAGCCTTCTCGCCGCCGGAGAGCTGCATCATGTTCTGCAGCTTCTTCCCGGGAGGCTGGGCGATGATGCGGATGCCTGCCTCCAGGATATCCTCGTTCTCTATCAGCTCCAATGTGCCCCGGCCGCCGCCGAACAGTTCCTTGAACACCTTGTCGAACTCCCTGCCGATCTCCGCGAACTTTTCCGCGAACTGCTTGCGCATGGCGGCGTCCAGCTCCTGGATGATGTTCTCCAGGGTCTTCTCCGCCTCCACCAGGTCGTCCCGCTGGGTGGACATGAAGGTATAGCGCTCCAGCAGGTTCTTGTAGTCCTCGATGGCGTTCACGTTCACGTCCCCCAGCTTCCTGATCTGATCCCGCAGGGAGGCGATCTCCTTCTTCATGGCCGCAAGGTCCGTCAGCTCCCCGTCCCGCAGGGAAGCGGCATCGCTCAGAGTGATCTCATATTCGTCCCACATGTAGTTGATCTGGGACTCCATGGATTCCTCCATGCGCTCCTTCTGGGCATTCAGGCGGTAGACCTCCTTGTCCAGGGCGGACTGGCGCTGGGCCAGCTCCTCCCGCCTGGCGAAGAAGCTCTTCTGCCTGGCCGACAGCTCCTCCCTCTGGGCCATGTCTTCCTTCAGCCTGGCCTCGGATTCGTTCTGGGCGTCATAGGAAGCCGTAATCGTCTTCTGAATCTCTTCTATGGTGCGCTGCTTGCTCTCCACAGCCTGGCCGTTCTCCCGCAGGGCCTCCAGGACCTCCTCCAGCTCTGCCCGGGCCCTCTGGATCTCCCCGTCGATACGGTCCGCGTTGCTCTGCTGGAATCCCAGGGACTGGCGCAGCTTCTCCACTTTCAGATCCCACTCCGAGACGGCGGCTGCGGCTTCCGTCTCCGCCCTGCGCCTCTCCTCCAGCTCCTGCTGGAACCGGGCGATTTCTTCCTGTGCCCGGGCTTCCAGGGCCTCGCTGGCAACGAGTTCCTGCTGCACGGACTCCTTGTCCGTCCTGATTTCCCGGGTCTTCTCCTGAATCTCCTGCTCCTCCTGCTGCAGGCTGGCGGCGCTCTCCACTTCCTCCTCCATGCGCTCCCTGGCCTGGGCGATGTTCAGCCTGGCCGTATTCTGCTCGATGGATTTGCGCTGGATGTCGCCCTTGATGGCCTCCAGGTCCACGCGCATCCTGGTGCGCCTGGCCTTCGTGTCCTCGATGTCCTTGTCTATCTCACTGACCGAGCGGGCCAGCTCCTTTACCCGCTTCTCCAGCTCCTCTATCTCCCTGCGCCTTCCCAGGAGGTTGCTGCTGTTCTTGTAGGCGCCGCCGCTGATGGCGCCGCCGGGCACCAGCAGCTCCCCCTCCAGGGTCACGATGCGCATGCTCTGGCTATACTTCCTGTTCAGTTTCAGGGCGTTGTCCACATTGTCCATCACCAGGATGCGGCCAAGCAGAGAGCCTGCCACATCCCGGTATTTATCGTCTATGCGTACCAAAGTGTCCGCCGTGCCGATGACGCCCGGTTCGGACAGGGCCTCCGTATTCCGGAATCTCTGGTAATTCCGGATGCTGGTCAGGGGCAGGAATGTGGCCCGGCCCAGCCTGTTGGTCTTCAGGAAGGAAATCATCCGCTTGGCAGTGTCCTCGTCCTTTGTGACGATGTTCTGGATGCTGCCCCCCAGTGCGGTCTCAATGGCCACCTCGTACTTCTTCTCCACATGGATGATGTCCGCCACCACGCCTACGATGCCCTCATTCCGCTCCTTCTGCTCCATGACCTTCTTGACGCTGCCGCCGTAGCCCTCGTAGCGCTCCGCCAGGTTGGACAGGGCCTCCAGCCTGGACTTCTCCATGTGGTAAGCGCTCTTGGCCTCCTGCAGGGCGGCGTCCTTTTGGGTCAAGGCCTGGCGGAAGCCGGAAAGCTCCTGCTCCATGGCCGCTTCCCGCTCGTTCAATATGCGCATCTGATCCGTGACGGCGGCGAATTCCGCCTCCAGGCCCTTGAGCGTCTCCTCCCTGGCTGCCTCGTCGGACTTCACCCGCAGGAGCCGGGACTGCAGCTCCGCTTTCCGAATCTTCACCTGCTCCATCATGGTGTCGAAGCGCCCTAATTTGGTCTTGATCGTGGCGCGCTGGTTCAGCTCCCCGATGATGGTATTCTTTCCGGCCTCGATGCCGCTGTTCAGCTCACCTATCCTGGTCTGGATTTCCTCCAGCTTCGCCTTGGCGGCATCGGCCAGGGCAGTAATCTCCTGCACCTTTGCGTCCGTGTCCCCCTTTTCGGAGAGCAGAGCCTCCCTGTCCTGCACCCTTGCGGCGATATCCTCTTCCAGGGCGTTTCGCCTGTTGTTCAGATGGGCTTCGCTGCCCCTGGCGGAGTTAATCTGCTCCTTCAGCACGTTCATCTCGCCCTCCAGCTTCCCTCTGGTAAGGCCTGCATCTGTCACGGTGCTGCGGGCTTCCTCGATGGACTGTTCCAGCTTCTCCAGGACTTCCGCGACCCGCTCGTATTCCTCCCGGATGCCGTCGTAAGCTTGGCTGGTCTCGGCCAGGTCCTTGGCGGCCAGGGAACGCTTCTCCTCCACGTCCCCGAGCTGCTCCCGCAGGCGGGCGTTCTCCAGCAGGAACACGTTCACGTCGAAGCGCTTCAGCTCTTCCCTCTTTCGCAGGTACTGCCTGGCCGTCTCGGACTGGCGCTCCAGGGGGCCCAATTGCTTCTCCAGCTCCGACAGGATGTCGTTGACGCGGACCAGGTTCTGCTTCTCGTTCTCCAGCTTGGTCTGGGCCGCGGCCTTTCTGCGCTTGAACTTCACGATTCCGGCGGCCTCGTCGAAGAGCTCCCTGCGCTCCTCCGGCTTGCCGCTCAGGATTTTGTCGATCTGGCCCTGGCCGATGATGGAGTAGCCTTCCTTGCCGATGCCTGTGTCGTAGAACAGCTCGTTCACGTCCTTCAATCTGCAGGAGCTGCCGTTGATCAGATATTCACTTTCTCCGGAACGGTAGATGCGCCTGGCCACCGTCACCTCGTCGAAGCTGGTGGCCAGCTGATGGTCCGTATTGTCCAGCGTGATGGCCACATAGGCGTAGCTTAACGGCTTCCTGTTCTCTGTGCCCGAGAAAATGACATCCTGCATGCTGGCGCCGCGCAACTGCTTCACCCGCTGCTCTCCCAGGACCCAGCGCACCGCGTCGGCCACATTGCTCTTCCCGCTGCCGTTGGGCCCTACGATTCCCGTGATTCCGTTGTGGAACTGGAAATTGATTTTGTTCGCAAAGGACTTAAAGCCCTGCACCTCTATGTTCTTTAAATACATCCTCTATCCCTCAAAAGCAATAAAGCCCTGTACGCGGCCTGCTGCTCCGCCGCCTTTTTCGTCTTTCCTTCCCCTGTGCCCAGGCTCTTGCCATCCATGTTCACCGACACACGGAACAGCTTGTCGTGCTCCGGCCCGCTCTCCTCCAGCAGCTCATAGTTGAACTCCCGCTTCAGCTTCCCCTGGATCGCCTCCTGGAGATTGCTCTTGCTGTCGTAGAAGAGCTGCTTGTCCTCCAGGTCAGAGAGCACGAAGCGGTCGATGAATTCTTTTGCCCGCTCCATCCCCCCGTCCAGGAAGATGGCCCCGATCACGGCCTCCATGGCGTCGGAGACTATGCTGTCGCGGCCTCTCCCGCCGGTAATCTCCTCCCCCTTCCCCAGCAGCATGAACCTGCCCAGCTCCAAATCCCTGGCGCAGAAGGCGAGGGATGGCTCGCAGACCATAGATGCACGTTTTTTCGTCAATTCTCCTTCGCTCATCCTCGGGTTCTCCCGGAACAGGAATTCGCTTGTGACCAGCTCCAGCACTGCGTCCCCCAGGAACTCCAGCCGCTCATAGTTCTGGGCCCTGCGAATCTTCTGCTCATTGGTGAAGGAGCTGTGTGTCATGGCCTGCCGCAGCAGGCTTCTGTCCCTGAACTGGTATCCGATGCGCTCCTCCAGCACATCCATGGTATATCCTTTTGTGTAATCTTCCAACATGTCTCATCCTCTTTTCCGGGCAAAAAAATCCGGAACATACAAGCAAATGAGCAGCCACGTAACGGACTGCTCTTGTAAAGTCCATATAGCAGGGCCTGCTTCAGCCCTGCATGCCTTTGATCAAATCCACTGCTTCCCTTACGGTATGAATCTTCTCTGCCTCCTCCGCGGGAATCTCGATGTCGAATTCCTCCTCGATGCCCATGACGATCTGGAACACATCCAGGGAATCGGCGCCCAGGTCGTCCACAAAGGTGGAGTCCATGCCGATCTCATCGGGATCCACGTTCAGCACATCCGCGATCACCTTTTTCAGCTTCTCGAATTCCATTGGGTTTCCTCCTTTCCTTAGTCCTCAAGGACCATCTGTTCCTTGATTTTCTGATTTATTTTCTGTTCCTTGAATGCAATGCATTGCAGGATAGAATTCTTGATTTCCACAGCTTTGCTGTTGCCGTGGGTCTTCACCACCAGGCCGTTCAGGCCCAGCAGCGGCGCGCCGCCGTAGGCCTCCGTATTGAAGTCCTTCAGGGTCTGCTTCAGGGCCGGCTTCACCAGCAGGGCCCCGATCTTGCTGCGCAGGTTCATCATCATGCCGGCTTTGATCTTCGCGATCAGAGCCCCGCTGACGCCCTCCAGCATCTTCAGCACCACATTGCCCGCAAAGGCCTCGCACACCAGCACGTCCGCGCCGCCCTCCGGGATGTCCCTGGCCTCCACGTTGCCGATGAAGTTAATCTCCGGACAGCTCTTCAGCAGGGGATAGGTCTCCCTGGTGAGGGCATTGCCCTTCTCCTCCTCGGTGCCGATGTTCACCAGGCCCACCCGGGGATTCTTCACGCCGATGACGCTCTCCATGTAGATGCTGCCCATCTTGGCGAACTGCAGCAGCTGGGAGGGCCTGGCGTCCACATTCGCCCCGCAGTCCAGCAGGAGGCTGACGCCATTGATATGAGGGATGATGGGGGCAAGGGGCGGACGCTCCACACCCTTGATGCGGCCCACGATGACCTGTCCGCCCACCAGGACGGCTCCGGTGCTCCCCGCAGAGACCAGCGCGTCGCATTTCCCTTCCTTCACCAGGTACATGCACCTTACGATGGAGGAATCCTTCTTCTTGCGGATAGCCATCACGGGAGGCTCCCCGGTCTCTATGACCTCCTCCGCATGGACGATTTCCAGCTGCTCCGCGTTATAGGTATATTTCTTCAGCTCTTCCTTCAGCACGGGCTCCCGCCCCGCCAGGAACACCTTCACCCGCCTGTCGGCATTTATGGCCTCTACAGCGCCCTTCACAGTCTCATAAGGCGCATTGTCGCCCCCCATAGCGTCTACCGCTACATTTACCATTTCCGCCATTGGATTCCCTCTCCGTATGAATGCTCTTCTTCAATGAATGCTCTTCTTCAATCGAATGCTCTTCTTCAATCGAATGCTCTTCTTCAATCGAATGCTCTTCTTCAATGAATGCTCTTCTTCAATGAATGCTCTTCTTCAATGAATGCTCTTCTTCATTATGAATGCACCTTTTCATTACCCTACTGCATTCCGAAATTTTTTACATCCGCGTACCCTTTTTATGATAATGTAATCTTATCTAAAAATCAAGGCTTTTTTGACAGGAATTTCTTCCGCAGGCATACATAAAAAGGGTATTCCGCAGAATACCCTTACATGCCCGTGCAAAATACCGGAAAGACTTCTCAGTCCACATTGACGACCTGCTTCTTGTTATAAGAACCGCAAGCCTTGCAAACCCTGTGGGGCACCATAAGCGCGCCGCATCTGCTGCACTTTACCAGAGTCGCAGCTTTCATTTTCCAGTTTGCTCTTCTCTTATCCCTTCTGCTCTTGGAAGATTTATTCTTAGGACAAATCGACATCGTTACACCTCCTTATTCTTGAAGATATCTTGTATCACTGCCATGCGCGGATCCGGGACGAAGGTATCGCATCCGCAGTCCCTTTCATTCAGATTCTGTCCGCACACAGGGCATAAGCCCTTACAGTCGTCCTTGCACAGAATCTTCGCAGGCCAGTTAATCAAAATCTCATCGTGCACAAGAGCGTCCACATCCAACGAGAAGCCGTCCATAAAGGCAAAATCATCCGCCTCCTCCCCCTGTACCTCAGGAGAGAGGATTGTCCGCTCAAATGCCAGCTTCAAAGCCACCGGCACCTCTGCCAGACATCTGCTACAGGCCCCGCGAAGGCTCAGCTCCAGTTTTCCCCTCAGCACTGCCTTGTCCGCTCCCGCGTTGGAAACGGTAAGGGACACGGGAGATTTTGAAACGATGTCAAAGCTCTCCGTCCCGTTCTCGTAGCATATCAGCTCCAGAGGGACTTCCCTGGCCAGCTCCATGCCTTCAGATGTCAACACATCAGATAAATTCACTAACATAACGACTCCCATGCAGATTTTCTTTCCACACACTGGTTCATTATACATAAAGGCGCTATGTTTGTCAATATGAAAATGAAGAAAAGCATCCAGAAAAAGCCAAAAATAAAATAAACAAAATCTCTATATCCGCTCAAATGCCTGCTTCAGATCCTCTATCAGCACATCCGCCCCTTCCAGGCCGCAGTGGATGCGGATCATGCTCCTGCCTTCCTCCCCCAGTCCCAGGAAGTCCAGCTCCTCCCCGGAGGCAGCGTACAGCGGGCACAGGGCCAGGCTCTCGAAGCCTCCCCAGGAGCAACCGATTTCAAAGACCTTCAGGGAGTCCACCAGATTCTTGGCCTGCTCCGCCGTGCCCTTCACGATGAAGCTCAGCAGTCCCGTGTGGCCTGTCTGCTGGGTCCCGATCAGCTCCGCCTGGGGGTGGGACGCAAGGCCGGAGTAGAATACCCGCGTCACCTTCGGATGGCTCTCCAGGAACTCCGCCACCGCCATGGCCGTCTGCTGGTGCCTCTCCACCCGCAGGTTCAGGGTGCGCAGGCCGCGGATAGCCAGCCAGGCCTCCATGGGGCCGATGATGCCGCCGAACCAGGCCCTGATATTGCCCTTGAGCACGTTTCCCAGCTCCTCGTCCTTCACGGCCAGTATCCCGCCGATGATGTCGCTGTGTCCGCCGATGTATTTGGACATGGTATGCATCACGATGTCTATCCCCATGGTCAGGGGCTTCTGGTAGATCGGCGTGCAGTACGTATTGTCGATATAGGTCCTGATGCCATGCTCCTTCGCGATCTTCGCCACGCCCCGGATGTCCACCGCGCAGAAGACGAAGGTGGCCGGGCTCTCCAGGAGGATCATGTCCGTCTCGTCACGGATCAGTCCCTCCAGCTCCCCCAGATCCCTGCCGTCCCAGTAGGAGACGGTCATGTTCATCTTCGGGATAAAATAGCCGTTCAGGATCCCCTTCACCGGGCCGTACACATCCCGCATGCAGATGATATGGCTCCCGGCCTTACAGACGGCCAGGATAGCCGCGGAGGTGGCCGCCATGCCGCTGGCAAAGGCCACGGCCGTGCACCCCTGCTCCAAGGCGGCCACCTTCTCCTCCAGGATATGTACCGTGGGGTTCGCCACCCTTCCATAGACATAAGCGCCTGTCTTCCCGTTGTTCAGGTAGCCGTCCATGTCCTCAAATATATGGAGGGAATTCAGGAATACGGGCGGAGTCACCGCGTTCAAGTAGTCGCTCTGGTGCTCTCCTACATGTGTCAGTGCCAATCGATCCTCTCTCATCGCTTTCTCCTTCTCGCCATGGTTTTCTCTGTCACTGCGCAGCTTGACAATTGTCACATCTGTTTACCAATATCCTCACACCTTGTCAAGGATTGCCCTGGCCATGGCAAGGCCGATTTCCGTGCCCTGCTCGCAGGGCTCCATGCCCTCGAATTCCAGGGATATGTAGCCGTTGAAGTCCGAGTGCTTGATAGTCTTAAGGATTTCCCAGATGTCCATGTCCCCCTGACCTAAAATGGAGCCGCGGATCATCTTCCCGCCCATGGTCTCGAACCAGCTTCCCTTGTTGCAGTTGAACATCTCCGTCTGGTCGGGGAGCTGTTCCTTCTTGCGGATGTAGAAATCCTTCAGATGGATCATCTCCGCCATGGGCAGGCAGCGCTTCACGGCCGCCACGGGATCCTCGTCCACGCAGAGGAAATTGCCCACGTCCACCGTCATCTTCAGGTTCGGGCGGTCGATCGCCTCGATCAGCCGCAGGATACGCTCGGAGCCGTTGATGAAGAAGCCGTGGTTCTCCATGACGATGGTGATGCCCTTTTCGGCGGCATAGTCGCAGAGGATCGTGCCGTTCTTCACCATCTGGGGGAATTCCCGGTTGAAATCATAGATGGTGTTGGTGGAGAAGGGCCTGCGGAAGGATGCCACGTCAAAGCGCATCCGGGAGAGCCCCAGCCCCTGAGCTGCATCGATGTGGCGCTTCACCCGCTCGATCTCCCTTTCCTCTTCCTCCGGGTCGGTCTTCAGAAGGTCGGCGTTCACCGAATAGGTGGAGATTTCGATTCCGGCGGATTTGCATTTCTCCCGCACATGGTCAATCAGCTCCCAGTCCAGCGTCCTCTCCGGCGTCACGAAGGCCAGTCTGAACGGCACGAATTCGATATGCTCGCACCCGTGGGCCACGGCGTAGTCCACCACATCGTCAACGGACATCTGGCCGTTGGCCATAGCGGGATCCAGACAGTAACAGCTCATACCAAGTTTCATAGCAGTACCTCCTTTGGTTTCATTTTTTATATGTTTATCGTAAATCCAGTCCACTTGCCCTATCCGCAGAGTTCCTCGTTCCCGTACAGCTTAAGTCCCCCTTCCAGGACAGCCGCAGCGGCAGCCGCCGTGTCTGACGCTTTTACGATGATTGCCTTGCGCTCTCCCGATACCAGGGAGTACATATATTCGATATTCAGCCCCTTTGCGCACAGGATGAGGGTCAGGCTGTGGAGCTCGCCCACCTGGTCCTCCAGCCGCACCGCCAGCACATCCGTCAGCATGGCGGAAAAGCCGCTCTCCCGAAGCGCGGATTTCGCCAGCTCCGGATTCGACACAACCATGCGCAGCATGCCGTACTCCATGGTATCCGCCATGCTCAGCGCACAGATGTTGATGCCATGCTCCTTCAGTATCTCCGTGGCCTTCTCCAGCCTGCCCTCACGGTTCTCCATAAAGACCGATAACTGTTTTACAAACATATCCTTCCCTCACTTTCTCACGATCCGTCACAACGTCAATCCATCTTCCGCCTGTCGATTACATGCACGGATTTGCCCATGCTGCGCTCCAGAGACTTGGGCTCCACCAGCTTCACCTTCACCGCCAGGCCGATGGCCTGCTGGATCACATGCTCGATCTTCCTGGCCAGGTTCTCCAGGGCCCTGATCTCATCCGAGAAGAAATGCTCCTCCACCTCTACCTGTACCTCCAGGGTATCCAGATTGTTCACCCTGTCCACGATCATCAGGTAATGGGCCGTTGTGCCGCCCATCTCCAGAAGCGCCGCCTCGATCTGGGACGGGAACACGTTCACGCCGCGGATGATCAGCATGTCGTCGCTTCTGCCCGTGAACCTGGCGATCCTGGCCGTGGTCCTGCCGCACTCACAAGGGCTGCGGTCCATGCTGGTCAGATCCTTGGTGCGGTAGCGGATCAGAGGGATTCCCTCCTTGGTCAGGGTGGAGATCACCAGCTCTCCGGTGACGCCGTCCGCCACAGGCCGGAATGTCTCCCTGTCCACGATCTCCGGCAGGAAATGGTCCTCGTGGATATGTAATCCTGTGTGGAACCGGCAGTCCGTGGCCACCCCCGGCCCCATGATTTCGCTGAGGCCATAGATGTCATGGGCATGGATGCCCAGCTTTTCCTCAATCTTGTCCCGCATCTTCTCCGTCCAGGGCTCCGCCCCGTTCAGGGATGCCTTCAGCTTGATCTTGTCCCGGACGCCCATCTCCTCGATGGTCTCCGCGATATGCATCAGATAGGAGGGCGTACACAGAAGCCCGGTAACGCCGAAGTCGATCATCATGGTAATCAGCTTCTTCGTGTTGCCTGTGGACATGGGCACTACCGTAGCGCCCATCTTCTCCGCGCCGTAATGGCCGCCCAGCCCTCCGGTGAACAGGCCGTAGCCGTAGGCCACCTGGATGATGTCCTCTCTGCCCAGGCCGGCCATGGTGATGCAGCGGGCCACGCACTCGCTCCACACATCGATGTCCCTTCTGGTATAGCCCACCACTGTGGCCTTTCCCGTGGTGCCGCTGGAGGCATGGATGCGCACGATCTGGGAGTTCGGCACGGCGAACATCCCGAAGGGATAGGTGTCCCGCAAATCGTCCTTGGTGGTGAAGGGAAGCCTGGTCAGATCCTCCAGCCCACGGATGTCCCCCGGCTCCAGGCCGATGGCCTGCATCTTCTTGCGGTAGTACTCCACGTTATGGTAGACCCTGTCCACCAGCTTCACCAGCCGCGCTCCCTGCAGGGCCTGCATCTCGTCCCTGCTCATGCACTCTTTTGTCTCATTCCAAATCATATGATACGCACCTCCATGCCCGCTCCCGGCAGGCCATTATTTTGGTATTTCCTTACGCAATCGTGTATTTCATGGGCGTGAACCTGATTCCGTCGCTCTCCTGCTCCTCCGACAGCGCCTCGAATCCGATATGGCGATAAAAGGGCCTGCCGTAGGGCGAGGAGTTCACCGTAATCTCCCGGGGCGCGGGACTGTCCTTTGCGATATCCTCAAGCAGATATCGGAACAGCGCGGTGCCCACTCCCTGTCTGTGGTATTCCTTTCTGACAAAAGCCAGGTTGATATGCGTCCTGTTGGGGCGCATGCCCATGATGCCAATCATCTTATCTTTGTCAAAGGCCGCATATACAGGGGAGACGCCTGTTTTCCGCTTGGCTATGAACGCCTCGCTCTGGACCAGGCTCCGAAAAGTCTCGACCCCTTCCGGCTTATAGTCCGGGGCTTCGAACTCCATAAAGACCTCCAGCGCCAGAGCCAGGGCCTCTTCCACTTCATCACTGTTTATCCTGCGGATTGTGTACATGTCTGTCGTCCTCCTCTATGTATATGCCCGGCCCTCCCAATCCTCCCGTAAGACCGCATATATTTTTTCGCAAAACCGAATGAATCATTTTCGGGCTGTCTCAGGCATTTCCAGGGCTGTTCCAGGGAACGCCTTTGTCCTTGTTCGATGAACGCCCTCCTTCATTGGTATCCGGCCTCGAATGCCTTCAGGTTCACCTCTACGGTCCTGGGCGGAACCGTCGTCTCGATGACATGGTGCCAGTCCTCCTTCTCGAATCCCATATATCTGGCGGCGGCCCCCAGGACGATTACATTGAACGCCTTAGGCGCGCCCATCTCCACCGCCTGCTTCGTGGCCTCCACCACCACGGTCTTCCTGGCGGCTTTCAGGGTATCCAGTATCCCCTCCGGATACTGTGCCGCTCCCGTCACCACCGTGATGGGGTCGATGCGCCAGTCATTGACGATTACTACACCGTCTTCCTTCAGGAAGTGCAGATAGCGCAGGGCCTCCAGCTTCTCGAAGGCGATCAGCACGTCCGCGCAGCCCTCCTCCACGATGGGCTCCGCCACTTCCTCCCCATACCTGACGAAGGTCACCACGCTGCCGCCCCTCTGGGCCATGCCGTGGACTTCCGACAGCTTTACATCGAATCCGGCGTGAATCGCCAGATTCCCCAGAATCCTGCTGGTGAGCAAGGTCCCCTGCCCGCCAACGCCTACTATCATAATGCTTTTTACACCCATTTTCATCATCCTCACATTCTGCTTTCCCGCTCTGTCGGCCTGCGCCGAACCATGCCTCCCGTGCCCTCACGCCACAATTTCCCGGGCCTGCCAGCGCACAGGCCTGCTCCCGCCGCTGCGCCCGGGAGCCGGATCCGCGAATCCCGCCTTTCCTCAGCGCGGCCGCACTTCTATAGCATCGAGCCTGCACAGCTTCGCGCACAGCCCGCAGCCGTTGCACATGGTCTCGTCGATGGATATGGTTCCGTCCTCATTCTTCGTCAGCGCAGGACAGCCGGGCCGCAGACAGGCGCCGCATTTCCTGCACTTCTCCGGAATGGGGACGCACTTATTCGGGAAGGTGACCCCTTTGAGCAGCACGCAGGGCGCTTTGGTGACGATCACGGATACCGCGTCCCGCTTCGTCTCCCGCCGGAAGGCCTCCTCCAGCCCCTCCAGGTCGAAGGCGCTGATCTCATACACATGTTCGATGCCAAGGGAACGGCACAGGCTCAAGATGTCGATGGCCGGGACCACCTCTCCCTTCAGAGTCTTCCCCGTGGCGGCATGGTCCTGATGGCCTGTCATGCCGGTGGTGGAATTGTCCAGGATCACCACCGTGCCGCAGGACTGGTTGTAGACCATGTTCATCAGGGAGTTGATGCCTGTGTGCATGAACGTAGAATCCCCGATGACGGCCACCCAGTCGCGGATGTACTCCTTCCCCCTGGCCTTCTCCATGCCGTGGAGGGTGCTGATGCTGGAACCCATGCAGATGGTGGTGTCCACCACGCTCAGAGGGGCCACCGCCCCCAGGGTATAGCAGCCGATGTCTCCGGCAGCGTGTATCTTTAAACGGTTCAGCACGGAGTATACGCTCCTGTGGGGACAGCCCGGGCAGAGGATGGGCGGCCTGGCCGGGACGCTTGCCGGGGCCATGGAGCGCTGCCCGGACATCCCCGATTCGGGAGCGGTCTCCCCGGATGCCGCCTTTTCGGACGCCGCCCCAGACACCGCCTGTCCCGCCGCACCGGAATCGGACTGGCTTCCGCACTCCGGCACCCGCTGTCTGATCATATTTGCGCTGTACTCTCCCTGAACCGTGAAGATCTCCTTGCCCACGGCTTTCAGAATGCCCCAGGACTTCACCTGCTCCTCGATCACAGGCTCCAGCTCCTCGAATATGTACAGCTTCTCCACTTTTGAGGCGAACTCTTCGATCAGCTTCCTGGGCAGGGGATGTACCAGGCCCAGTTTCAGCACGCTTGCCTCTGGCATGGCCTCCCGTACATACTGATACGGAATTCCGCTCGTGATGAATCCCACGGCCGTGTCCCTGTACTCCGCCCGGTTCACGGACATGGCACAGGCGTCCTCCGCCAGCTTCTTCATCCGCGCCTCCACCACTACATGGCGCTTGATGGCATTGCCCGGCATCATGACGTATTTCGCGGTATTCCTCTCATAGGGAACGCACTCCTTCTCCCTGCGCTCCTCCAGCTCCACGATGCCCTGGGAGTGAGAAAGCCTGGTGGTGGAGCGCACCATCACAGGCGTATCGTAGGCTTCGCTCAAGTCGAAGGCCCATTTCGTGAAAGCTTTCGCCTCGGCGCTGTCCGAGGGCTCCAGCACGGGGATCATGGCCGCCCTGGCCACCATCCGGCTGTCCTGCTCGTTCTGGGAGCTGTACATGCCCGGGTCGTCCGCCGCCACTACCACCATGCCGCCTCCCACGCCCGCGTAGGCAGCCGTGAACAGCGGATCCGCCGCCACGTTCACCCCCACATGCTTCATGGAGCACATGGACCTGGCTCCGGCGATGGAGGCGCCGATGGCCACCTCCGCCGCCACCTTCTCATTGGGGGACCACTCCGCGTAGACCTCCTCGTATTTCGCGATTGCCTCGCTGATCTCCGTGCTGGGCGTGCCCGGATAGGCCGCGGACACCTTCACCCCCGCCTCGTAGGCTCCTCTCGCTATGGCCTCATTGCCTAGCAGTATCTTCTTCTCTGACACGTTCTCTCCTCCTGCCTTCTTCCTTCTGCCATGCCGATTCCTTTGTTTTCTTTGCTTTTAACATTATACCTAAATACTGTCTGTAACACAACTATAATTTTATGCCGGGCGCCAATTAGATTTACGGCCATGACAAACAAAGCCACTGTCATGACAGTGGCTCTGAAACTCAATCTAAAAATCCAAGAATATACTCCGTAAGCATTGCCACATTACTGTCAGGCACCTTGTACGGCTTGTCCTTACGAGGATCGTCGGCATACCGAACCGGACTCAGGCGCACCTTCAATCCGGATTCCAGCTTTTCCCGCACATTGGAGATAAAACGAAGCGCGGCCTCCTCTTTATCGAACAACAGGATGCGCCCGTCCAGCAGCGCTTCCCTTAAATAAATAATACTTGCTTTCCCGTCAAACAATCGAATCGCCCACATCCTGCTCCCTCCCATGAACATATTTTTTTGCCTGCGTTTCATACAATTCCCTGTACGCACAGCAGCGTTCCATCAACTCCATATGCGTTCCCTGAAGGAGCTCTCCCTCCGGAGTCAGATACAGCACGCGGTCAGCAATCGATACGCTTGCAAGACGGTGCGTAATGAACAAAATCGCATGCTCCCCCTTCATTCCAGCCAATGTCCGGAACACCTCATCCTCGGCCTGAGGGTCCAGTGAGGCAGACGGCTCATCCAGTATGTATAAAGGCGCGTTCCGGTAGAGCATCCTTGCCAAAGCCAGTTTTTGCCACTGCCCGCCGGAAGGAAT
>NZ_CAPDXS010000110.1:0-19069 GCF_948601915.1 uncultured Acetatifactor sp.
CCGCGAGGGTCAAATACCAAAGTGTCCGAAGGGCACTTTCTGCTCTGCAGCGTTGTAAGCTTGATGCCCCGTTGCTTGCCGCGGGGTATTTGATTATGCCGCCCAAAACGGCGCGCCCGGAGCGAAGGATCCGGCCCGCTCAGAACACCACCGAAGCGGTGGAGCGATAGACCTCCAGGGAGGGCGTGAGGACCTTGTGGTAGACACCCATATCATTCTGCTCCAGGCGCTTGCGCAGCAGCAGCCCCGCCTCCTGGCCCATCAGGCGCTCGGACTGGTCGATATGGGTATAAAAGTCAGGGTTCCTGATTTTGCTCATGGGCGAGTCGAAGGAAATCAAAGACACGTCCTTGGGAATGTCCAGTTTCAGGGAAGCGCACAGCTCGTCCAGATAGACGCAGGTATTGCACTCGGTGGCGATGAAGGCGGTGACCTTCTCATCCCTGACCAGGCGGCTTACCAGCTCCAGGTAGTAGGCGTCGTCATGGGCGTAGCCCACCTGCTCCACAATATGAATGGCGCTTTCCGGCATGTTCAGGCTCTCGGCGGTGTTCAGGACGCCGTCCAGCCGGCGCTTCACGGAGAAAGTGTTCCGGTTGGAGGAGGTGACGAAGGCGATGCGCTGGTGCCCCAGCTCGTACAGATGCCTGACGCACAGCTCTCCGGCCTTCTGGTTGTCCGCGATGACATAGCTGGTGTTCAGCCGGGGCAGATAGCGGTCCATGAGCACCAGCGGGTATTTCTGCAGATTCATCCACAGCAGCTCATTGCTGAAGAAGGGCTGGTCCTGGGGGAACAGGATGATGCCGGAGATGTCCGTCTCCATGCAGCGCTTCAGCAGATAGTTCTCCATCTGGGGATTCTGGCTCTGGAAGATATGGCAGATATATTCGTTCCGCGGGAAAGCCGACAGGACGCCGTTCATCATGGACATGGAGAACAGATCCGTGACCGTGGGCATGATGCAGGCGATTTCCGGCAGATGGTCAATGCTCTGGGCCAGCTCCTCCGGCAGCTTGGTCTCATTGGCCAGGGGCGGGGCCTCCTGGAGCCTGGACACAAAGCTTCCCTTGTTGGGGAAGCGCTCTATCACCCCTTCGCTCTTCAGCTCGCTCAGCGCCTTGGAGACCGTGATGCGGCTCACCTGGTAATGGTCCATGAGCTGGTATTCTGTGGGCAGCCTGTCTCCGGGAGACAGGAGATTGGTCTTGATCTGGTGCAGGATGTCTTCCTTGATTCTCTGGTACATGGGCTGGTTCATGAGATTCGCCATAGCGAGGCCCTCCTTTCTCGGTCCCCAATGGAATGTTTTTCTTCTAATATACTCCATTGCTATGACTTATGTCAAGTCAAATAGTTTGCTATGTTTGCTATGTGGAAAGTGCTATAAACACAATTCTGAAAACTGTAAAATATAACTAAAAATGGTTTGTGACAGAAAAAATATGTTGCGCTCTGTACAGCGATGTGCTATGATTGAGCAAGAAAGATATGACAAATGGCAAAATAGAAAATGCAAAATTATGTCAAACAATACATACAATGTCATGTCAAAATCAGGCCTCACAACCGGGCCTACATAAAAGAATGAGGAAAGGGATGGTGTGCGTATGGCAGGGAAGACGGCAAGGGCTGTATTGAGCCCGGAACAGAAAGCCTACAACAGGAAGAGGCTTTGGGTGGAGATTAAGAAACATTGGTTATTGTATGTGTTCATGCTGCCCTGTCTGCTCTCGATTATTGTGTTCGCTTACATACCGATGGGAGGCCTTACTCTGGCCTTCAAGAACTATCGGTTCGACTTGGGGATTTATGGCAGCGAATGGGCGGGGTTGAAGCATTTCAAGGCATTCATGACCTCCCCTGAGTTCTGGATCACCACCCGCAATACGCTGGTGATCAGTATCATGAAGATCGTCATCTGCTTCCCGGCCCCTATCATTCTGGCCCTGCTGTTGAATGAGGTGCGGGCGAAGAAATACAAGAGCGTCATACAGACCATGAGCTATCTGCCCAACTTCGTATCCTGGGCCGTGGTGGTGACGATCCTGACGGCAATCTTCTCCCCCTACGGCGGCATCTTCAACGATATCCGCAAGTCCATGGGACTGGAGCCCATCTTCGTGCTGGGAGAGAGGGGAGCGTTCTACCCGCTGGCCATCCTGACGGATATCTGGAAGAACGTAGGATGGGGCTCCATCGTATACCTGTCCGCCATCACCGGCGTGGATCAGGGGCTCTACGAGGCGGCCACCATCGACGGCGCCAGCCGCTGGCAGTGCACCTGGCATGTGACCATCCCGGGCATCGCCACCACCATCGGCATCATGTTCATCATGAGGATGGGCGGCATCCTGGGCGCGGACATGGATCAGCTCCTGCTGCTGCAGCAGCCCGCGAACCTGGAGCTTTCCCAGGTTCTGGACACCTACATCCTGCAGACAGGTATCCGGTACGGCAAGTTCGAGTACGCTACGGCCATCAACCTTGTCCGTTCGGTGATTTCCTTAGGGATGGTGACGATAACGAACCATCTGACGAACAAGTATGCCGAAATCGGATTGTGGTAAAGGAGGAGAGCGAAGATGAGAGAGACCAGAGGTCAGAAGATATTTAAGATATTCAACTATACATTCCTTGGGTTCCTGGGACTGGCCACGTTCTACCCGTTCTGGTACGTGCTGGTGGCTTCCCTGAACGAAGGGCGCGACTTCATGCGGGGCGGCGTGTGGTTCTTCCCCAGAGCCCTCACTTGGGAGAACTACGCCAAGGCGTTCAACGATGACAGGATTGCTCCCTCCCTGCGGATTTCGGTGTCGGCCACCCTGCTCGTGTTGGTGTTGAGCCTGCTGCTGACGGCGCTGGTGGCTTACGCCCTGACGGTGAAGACCCTGCCGGGGAGGAACATATTCAGCTTTTTCTGGTACTTTACCACGATTTTCAGCGGCGGCATGATTCCCTACTTCATGGTGCTGAGGGACCTGAAGCTGACCTCCAGCTTCTGGCTGTACGTCATACCCAGCCTGTTCAGCTTCACGAACTTCATACTGATGCGGGCGAACTTCCAAGGCATACCCTATGAACTGCGGGAATCGGCGCAGCTGGACGGGGCGGGAGATTGGACCATCCTCACCAGGATTTATCTGCCTTTGTCCAAACCGATTCTGGCCACCCTGGCGCTGTTCGTCGGCGTGGGCAAATGGAACGACTGGTTCACCGGCGCTTACTATCAGAGCCAGGCAAAGCTCTATCCTGCAGCCACGGTGCTGCAGAGGCTCCTTGCGGAGGCTTCCGCAGGCAGCCAGGTCAAGGTGGGACAGGAGACGGCAGCCGCAGGCGGCATGACCACCTACACCTCCCAGTCCCTGCAGATGGCGTTCGTCATGATCCTGACGATGCCTATCGTAGTGGTATATCCTTTCCTGCAGAAGTATTACGTGAAAGGCGTCATGGTCGGTTCTGTAAAGGGATGATCTGAATGTCCCTTTACCCGAAATATATGGTAGAAAACCAAAATAGAAGGAGGAAACAAGTTATGAAGAAAAAGGCAATGGCATTGCTGTTGTCCGCAGCCATGGCTGCAAGCGCGCTCACCGGCTGCGGAAGCGGAGACGGTGGGAGCAGCAGCGAGGCTTCAGGTTCCCAGGGGGGGGCAGGAAGAGTCCGGCACGGCGGGAGAAGAGTCCCAGGCTGGGGGAGAGGAGGCCGAAGAGTCCGGAGATGACGGACAGGCCGCGGCCGATGACGGAGAGTTCTATGTGGACGAGGACGGGAACAAGTATAAGAAGTTCGACGACGTCCAGTTGAAGATGCTGATCTGCTGGAACGGCGGATTCAAGACCGCTGACGACCAGTACAACAACGATGTGGCCAAGGCCATCCGCGACAAAATCGGCGTCACCGTAGAGTTCGAGGGCATCAACATGTCCGAGACGGAGAAGCTGAACCAGATCTTCGCCACCGGCGACATGCCCGACATGATCAATGCACCCTACTGGGGCGGCACGGCAGGCGAGACCGGCGTCATCAAGAAGGGCGGGAACGAAGGCCGTCTGATCGACATCAAGGATATGGTTCCCAACTATCCCAACATTGCGGATGCTTATGACATCGGTGTCATCAGCACCAAGTATCTGGAGAACGACATCGAGACAGAGAGCGGCGCCAGATATGTACTGCCCACCGAGGTGGCAGGCAGCAAAGAGGATATCGCTCTGTGGGGATATGGCGTATTCGTAAGAGGCGATGTGCCTGAGGCTCTTGGCGTGGACGTCTCCACCATCAAGACCTCCGAGCAATTGATGGATTTCATGAAGCAGGCAAGGGACTACGGCTTCAAGGATATCAACGGCAATGACTGTATCGTGGCTACCACCTATCACAATGGCTGGAGCTATGACGATTACGCCCAGAGCTTCAGCGAGAAGAAGCTGACCTCCTACGCGCTGGATGAGAACGGCAAGATGACTCATTTCAACCTGACAGAGGACTATGTGAACAAGCAGCTGTTCATCTGGGAGATGGTACATGAAGGCATTCTGGACAAAGAGTGCTTCACCCAGACCGATGACCGCGGCAAGGAGAAGGTGGGCAACGGCACCGCTCTGTTCTCCTGCGCACAGTACGGCATAACTGTGGATGCCACCAAGCTGACAGGCCTGTACGATACCCATCCGGAGATGAGATATATCCCTGTAGGACCTTTGAACTACAAGGACGGCTCTCCTCTGGTACAGATTGAGTCCGAAGGAAGAAGCGGCTCTCCTGCCATCGTATTCCCTACCACCTGCTCCAACATCGACGCTGCTCTGACCTGGCTGGACTACCTGAACAGCAAAGAGGGCACCAAGCTGATCTGCTACGGCTTTGAGGGAGACACCTACGAGCTGAACGAGCAGGGACAGCCCAGGATGAACGCCGACCTCACCGCAAGATATGCCGAGAACGCCGAGGCCGTAAAGGAAGAGCTGCGCGAGAGAGGCATCATGTACATGGCCAGCAGGACCTATGTGGCGAAGAAGAACAACCTGTGGTTCGGCGAGCCCGGACCTTTCGAGGCGGATGCACTGGATCCTTATGTGGCCGACTATCGGAAGCAGAGGCCTGCGGAAGTGATCCCCGGCTATGCGATCGATGCACTGGCTCCTGGATTTGAGGGATATGACGAGTTCTCCCAGTGGGCATTCGACGGTGAGAAAGAGAAAGAGTACAAAGAGCGCGCGTTCTTCGCTGATACCGAAGAGGAAGCAAGGTCCATCCTGGAGGATTATCAGGAGTACCTGAGAACCCAGGACGGCGGCAAGATGCAGGAGTTCCTGGACTACATGACCGAGGTGTCCACCAGCAGGGATGACATCGTATATTAATCGGCCATGGGTATCTGGACCGTCCCACAGACAGTTCCAGATAGTGTTCTAATATAGAAGAAATAATCAAAAAATCGAGAGGGTGCAGCTTAATAGGTCATATACGATTAAGATGCACCCTCTTGCTCTATAAGTCAGAGTATATAAGTCAAAGAAAGAGATCGGTCAAGGAAAGGGAGGCATATTATGGCATACATTCGAGAGAAGACAGAAGAGCTGACCGGTTACCAGGCAGGCGGGAGGTTCCGTCCCTCCGTGGATCTGGACTGCGATTTCGTCATAGTGTACGGAATCGACGATACCATGCCGGAGCGCATCCGGGAGTACAGGGAGCGGGGCTATGTGGTGCACCTGATGACAGGCATCGCCTGGGGCGAGTACCAGGACTATCTGGACGGCAAGTGGGACGGCAGGAAGCACTGGGACGAGGGCCAGGTGCAGCGGGACGGCGCGGGGGTGAACCACAATCCCACAGTGCCCTACATGGTCCCCACGGTGGCGTTTTCGGAGTACCTGACGGAGCGGATGAAGATTGCGGTGGATGCCGGGGTGGAGGCCATCCATGTGGAGGAGCCGGAGTTCTGGGACAAGAGCGGGTATTCGGAAGCCTTCAAGCGGGAGTATGAGATCCATTACAGGGAGCCCTGGAGGCCCCAGCACGAGGATCTGGACGTGCGCTACAAGTCCGCCAGGCTGAAAGCGTACCTGTACTGCCGCACCATCGACAGGGTCAGCGCGGCCCTGAAGGAATACGCCAAGGTGAAGTACGGGAAGAGCTTAAGGTTCTATGTGCCCACCCACAGCCTCCTGAACTACACCCAGTGGAAGATCATGAGCCCGGAGGCGGCGCTGATCGGAATCCCCTCCGTGGACGGCTACATCGCCCAGATATGGACGGGCACCAGCCGGGAGGCCAATGTCTATGAGGGAGTCTACAAGGAGCGCACCTTCGAGACGGCTTACCTGGAGTACGGCGTGATGCAGGAGCTGGTGAAGGGGACGGGGCGTAGGATGTGGTTCTTAAACGATCCCATAGAGGATCTGGCAGGCTATACCTGGGACAATTACCGCTACAATTACATCAAGACCGCCACGGCCTCCCTCCTCCATCCCCATATCTGGCATTATGAGATCTGCCCCTGGCCCCACAGGGTCTTCGAGGGGAAATATCCCAGGCTCCAGCCCAGGATAGAGGAGAAAATCGAGGACAGCATTGAGACGGAGGAATCCAAGCCGATTCCTCAGACTTACGCCACCCTGCTGTCGGGCATGTTCCAGCTCTTCGGGGATATGGAACAGAAGGACATCGCCTTCGAGGGGGACGTGCCCGGCGTGGGGCTGTTCATGTCGGACAGCGGCCTGTTCCAGCGCACCTTCCCGGACGGGATCGTCACCGGGGAGCCCATAGAGGAGCGGTTCCGCAGGGCCCTGCACAAGAATTCCGGCAATGCGGTGGACGAGGGGCAGGCGGCGGCCCTGATGCGGGAGATTGAGGCGGACGATTCCATGATGAAGGACTTCATCCAGAGCCCTGCCTTCCCCCAGTTCTTCGGCATGGCTCTGCCCCTGGTGAAGTACGGCCTGCCCGTGAAGCCGGTGCAGCTGGACAATGTGAGGCGGTTCGCGGGCTATCTGAACGATTGCCGCTTCCTGATCCTGAGCTACGAGTACATCAAGCCGGAGGCGCCGGACGTGAACGCCTCCCTGATCTCCTGGGTGAGGTCCGGCGGCACATTGCTCTACATCGGGGACGGCAGCGATCCCTTCCACGGAATCTCCTCCTGGTGGAGACAGTCGGGCTATGAGAACCCGGCGCAGCATCTGTTCGAGATGGCTGGGATGGAGCGCAGCCCGAAAGACGGCGGATACGCCCTGGGCCAGGGCCGGATTCTGGTCTGGAACATGGTGCCCGCCAGGCTGTGCCTCGCCAAGGGGCTTGCGGACGAGTACAGGGAGCTGGTGAAGGACGGGCTGCGGGGCCTTGGCGCGGACTGGCAGTACCGCAACGACCTGACCCTGCACAGAGGGCCCTATATCATCTCCGCCGTCATGGACGAGAGCATAAGCGCCGAACCCAAGGTCTTCCGGGGACTGTATGCCGACATGATGGAAAATGATTATCGAATTATCGATAATAAAGAGATCGGGCCGGACGGGAACGCCATCCTCTTCGACTTCTCGAAGATCGAGCAGGAGAAGTTCCGGGTCATCGGCACTTCCGCCAGGGTGCAGCGGGCAGACCTGACGGACGGGAGCGTGCGCATGCGCTTAAAGACCGCGGATAAGATTCGGGCATTCACCAGAGTGCGCCTGCCCGAAGCGGTGACGGAAGTGAGCGCGGTGGACGAGGACGGCAGGGAGGTAAAGGTATCCGCGGAATGGGACGAGGCGACCCAGACGCTGCTAATCTCCTACGACAGCGAGGCCAAAGCGGTGGAAGTGACGGGGAGATATGGTAAAGGCTGAGCTTTTCAACATACAGTATTTTTCTGTGCCGTACAGGAAAATATTTGATTGCAGACAGGTATGGAGTGTGCTATTCTTTTACTATAAAAGTCCCTGCGCCATTCTGGCACCGCGAAGTGTTTTTGCGCTTCCCAGACTTTTAGGTATGGTGGTGCGGCTGGCTGCATGGGAGTTTAGGAAAGGGATTGCAGACGCGACTTTTTCAAAATTATATGTTATAAAGGAGAGACATCATGAAATTAGTACATTCTGAGTGGAAGGACAGGGTCAAGCACTGGATGCGCACCCTGAAGGACGATCTGTATGAGCCCCTGGGAGAGATTTCCTGGGAGGCTTTCCCCACCATGGAATATCTGACGCCGGAGGAGGCTCAGAAGGGGCCTTTCCAGCCGGTGAGCCCGGGCTTCACCTGGGGACATGAGTGGGAGTATTGCTGGTTCAGGGGGAACGTCACCCTGCCGGAGCAGGCGAAGGGCCAGCGGATCGTGATGGACTTAAGGCCCCAGGGAGAGTCTGCGCTGTTCGTGAACGGGAAGGCCTTCGGAACCTTCCGGGCCTCCTGGGTGAACGAGCCCCATCACTTCATAGAGGACAATGCCCTCAGCGCCTGCGCCCAGGGCGGAGAGCGTTATGACATCCTGATGGAGACCTATGCGGGCCATTTCATGCCCGAGGCCCCTACGGGAGGCTGCACCACAGGCCCCGTGCTGCCCGGCGCATTTGAGGATACGGCGGAGGAAGGGAAGCGGCGCGTCCTGGGGAAATGCACCTACGGCATCTGGAATGAGGACGCCTATCAGCTGTACATGGATGTGGCCACCCTCAGCGCCCTGCTGACGACTCTGGACGAGACCTCCCTGCGGGCGGCGAAGATTGCCAAGGCTCTGCAGGAGTTCACCCTGATCGCGGATTTCGAGCAGCCCAGGGAGGGACGAATCGCTTCCTATAAGGCGGCCAGGGAGGCCCTGCGCCCTGTGATGGAGGCCAAGAACGGCTCCAGCGCTCCCGTCTTCTACGCCGTGGGCAATGCCCATCTGGATCTGGCGTGGCTCTGGCCCATGGCGGAGACCTACCGCAAGACCGAGCGCACCTTCGCGGCCCAGCTTCGCTTGATTGAGGAGTATCCGGAGTACAAGTTCATCCAGAGCCAGCCGGCTTCCTATGAGATGTGCAAGAAGTATTATCCCGAGCTCTTCGCCAGGATCAAGGAGGCGGTGAAGGGCGGCCAGTGGATCGCGGACGGCGCCATGTGGGTGGAGCCGGATACCAACATGGCCAGCGGAGAAGCGCTCATCCGTCAATTGGTACACGGAAAAAGGTATTACAAGGAAGAATTCGATGTGGACAGCAAGGTGCTCTGGCTGCCCGACACCTTCGGATACACAGCGGCCCTGCCCCAGATCCTGAAGGGCTGTGGCGTGGACTATCTGGTGACCCAGAAGATATTCTGGTCCTACAATGAGGGGGACCAGTTCCCGTACCATTACTTCACCTGGGAGGGCATGGACGGCAGCCAGGTGGTGTCCTTCCTGCCCACCAGCTATACCTACCGCACGGATCCCATCGAGGCCAACAATATCTGGAAGAACCGGACGCAGATGCAGGATCTGGACGCTTTCCTGATGCCCTACGGATACGGGGACGGCGGCGGCGGCCCGGCCAGGGATTACATCGAGTACGCCAAGCGCCAGGAGGACCTGGAGGGCAGCGTGAAGGTGAAGATGGCAGGCCCCATGGAATTCTTCCAGGATATGGAGAAGGAGGGCGGCCCGGTGAACACCTACGTAGGAGAGCTGTATTTCAGCGCCCACAGGGGGACCTACACCTCCCAGGCGGCCGTGAAGAAGAATAACCGCCGCAATGAGCTGGCCATGAGGGAAGAGGAGTTCTGGAGCAGCTTAGGTATGGGCCGCGGCCTGGATTATGACCTGGCGAAGGCGGATGCCCTGTGGAAGGAGCTGCTGCTGCACCAGTTCCATGACATCCTGCCCGGCTCCAGCATCGGACGGGTCTACGTGGAGGCGAACAAGGCCCATGAGGCGATCCATTCGGGCGCGGAGGAGCTGCTGAATCAGGCGATTGACGCGCTGACGGAGCGGAAAGAGGAAAATGCCGTGACGGTGTGGAACTCCTTAAGCTTTGACCGGAAAGCCCTGGTGGAGCTGCCCGAGGCCTTTGCCCAGGGGGCGAAGACTGTGGAGGGCCAGGCAGTGCCCGTGCAGAAGACGGCGGAGGGCGTGAAGGCGGTCGTGGACATCCCTTCCTGCGGCGCGGTGTCGCTGGTGCCCGCAGAGGCCGGGGCTTCCGGGGATGGCGCGAAAGCGGCTGTGTCCGTGAAGGAAGAGGGAGACGGCTATGTGCTGGAGAACAGCCAGGTCAGGGCGACTGTGGACGGCAGGGGCGAAGTGGTGTCCTTTGTGCTGAAGGAGTCCGGCAGGGAGTACGCCGCACAGCCCATGAACAGGTTCCGCCTGTACAAGGATGTGCCCCGCCTGTTCGACGCCTGGGACATCGATTCCAACTATATCCTGCAGGAGGTGAAGGCCGCCACCGAGGTATCGGTGGAGAAGGTGGGCGAAGGCCTGGAGGGTGTGGTGAAGGTGTCCGGCAGAATCAGCGAATCCGGCTTCACGCAGTACATCCGCCTGGCCGCGGACAGCAGGAGGCTTGCCTTCGAGACAGAGGTGGACTGGAAGGAGCTCCACAGGCTGCTGAAGGTGTCCTTCCCGGTAGACGTGTACGCGGAGAACGGAATCAACGAAATGCAGTTTGGTTATGTGGAACGTCCCGCACATCGCTCCAGGCTCTACGACAAGGACAGGTTCGAGGTGTGCAACCACCGCTACAGCGCCCTCTGCGACGGCTCCCACGGCGCGGCGGTGCTCAACGACTGTAAGTACGGCATCAGCATGAACGGCAACGCCCTGGAGCTGACCCTCCTGCGGGCCGCCGCCTGTCCTGAGATGCGGGCGGACAACGGGCAGCATTCCTTCACCTACGCCTTCACGGCATGGGAGGGGCCATTTGTCGACAGTGACGTAGTCAGACAGGGCTATGAGCTGAACGTGAAGCCTGTGGTGAGCAAGGGGGCAGTGGATCGCTTCAGCGCCGTGACCGTGGATAAGGCCAATGTAATCCTGGATACCATGAAGCCCGCGGAGGACGGAAGCGGCGACATTGTACTGCGCCTCTACGAGGCCAAGAAGGCGGCGGCAAAGGCGGAAGTGAGCCTGCAGTTCGGCGCGGCGAAGGCCTATCTGTGCGATATGCTGGAGAACATCATCGAGGAAGTGCCTGTGACGGACGGGAAGATCGTCCTGCCGTTCAGGGCGTTTGAGATTAAGACAGTCAGAGTGAAACGGTAAGACTGTGAAACAGTAAAGCGAAAAGTGAATCTATAAATAAGCAAAAAGCGAATCCTCCGGTCATGCCGGAGGATTTGCGCAGCAAAGGAAAACTATGTGCTGCCGCGTCTTGGCAGCGCGTGACGGGCGGCACATAGTTTTCAGACAGGGAGATGACAGGATGAAGATAGCGACTTTTAACATACGATGCGATTATGGTCAGGACGGAGACAACAATTTCCGCTACCGCAAGCCGCTGATTTTAGAGAAGCTTGCGGAAGAAAAGCCGGACATCGTCTGCTTCCAGGAGGTGCTGCCCCATGTGGCGGCCTGGCTGAAGGAGGCGCTCTCCGGGTATTATGTGATCGGCTGCGGGCGCAGCGAGACCCTGGAGGACGAGCAGGCGGCCATCGCCTACCGCAGGGACGCATTCAACCTGATCCAGATGGAGACCTATTGGCTGTCGGACACGCCCTATGTGCCCGCCTCCCGCTATCCGGACCAGAGCATCTGCCCCAGGGTGACCACGGAGGCGGTCTTTGAGGAGCTTGCCACGAAGCAGGTGTTCCGGGTGGTGAACACCCATCTGGACCACGAGGGAGCCGGGGCCAGGGAACAGGGCATGCGGCAGATTATGGAGAAGCTGGGCCGGGCTGCGCTTTTCGCCGACGCACCCGTCGTCATCACCGGGGACATGAACGCGGAGCCGGACAGCCGGGAGATGGGGATAATCAGGGAGTATCCCTCCTATACCAATGTGACGGAGGGGATTGGCATCACCTACCATGGTTATCTGCGGACAGAAGCGCCATGCTCCATAGATTATATTTTTGTAAAGGGCTTTGCCTGTGAAAAAGTGGAGAAGTGGGAGGATGAAAGGGGCGGGGTGTTCCTTTCCGACCATTACCCGGTGTGCGCCGTGCTGCGGCCTTAGGGCATCCAGAGACTATCTTTAGGCCAGGGATTTGCCTCATGGATGGCCTGAAAAAGTGCAATAATCGGGATGGGAATCCTCCGAAAAAGTGCAATTTTCATATCTTATATCCTCCGAAAAGATGCATATTTCGTTGACAGCAGGGAAAGCTGACCGTATAATAAAAGAAAAACAGACCATTGGCAGGTGACGGATATGCTGAAACGGAAGATTTACGACAAGCTCCTGGACTGGAAAAACAGGAAAAGCCGGGAGTGCCTCCTGGTGCAGGGGGCCAGGCAGATTGGGAAGACTTTCATCATCGAGGAGTTCGGGAGGAGAGAGTATGAAAGCTATGTGTATCTGAATTTCTACCGGAATCCGGAGCACAAAAGGATATTTGAAGGCTCTCTGGAGGCGGAGGAAATCTACAAGAAGATATCGCTGTATGTCAGGAATGTCCGGTTCCTGGAAAAAGAGACCCTGATTTTCCTGGACGAGATTCAGGACTGTCCCAATGCCAGGACAGCGCTGAAATTCCTGGCTATCGATGACCGGTATGATGTCATCGCCTCCGGCTCTATGCTGGGACTCTGCTATAAGGAGATGGCCTCGATTCCCGTGGGCTATGAGCGGTCCATGGAAATGTACTCCCTGGATTTCGAGGAATATCTTTGGGCCGTGGGCCGGACTCCTTCGGCCATCCAGGCGCTGCGAGGCTTCTTTGAGAGGAAGGAGAAGGTGGATGCCGGAATCCATGAGCATTTCATGACGCTGCTCCGGGAATACCTGGTGGTGGGAGGGATGCCGGAGGTGGTCAATACCCTTCTGAAGACGAACAATTACCAGGAAGTCCACGCTACACAGAAGAAAATCATGGAGAGCTACAGAGAGGACATCAAGCATTATGCCACTGCGGCCAGCAGACAGAAGATCGGCGAGTGCTATCTGTCCATACCCCGGCAGCTTGCCAAGGAATATACGAAATTCCAATACAAGATAGTCGGCAAGGAGGGGAACGCCCGCCGATATGAAAACTGCCTGAACTGGCTGGTGGATGCCGGAATGATCAAGCTGTGCGTCAATGTATCCACGCCGCAGTTCCCCCTTGTGGCCTACGAAAAACCGGATCAGTTCAAGGCCTATGTGACGGACATCGGCCTGCTCGCCTCTCTCTACGGCTATGACACCCAGGCCGCTCTGTTGAAGGACACGCTCACAGGCCCGGCCAAGGGCGGCATCTACGAGAATCTTGTCTTTGACATGCTGACGAAGAGGGGCCTTGGACTGAATTATTTCAAAAACGATAAAAATACCCAGGAAATCGAATTCCTTCTGGTGCGGGACGGCGCGGTGATTCCCGTAGAGGTAAAGTCCAAGCGTGGGGCCACGGTGTCGCTGAACCATTTCATGGAGGAATTTGCGCCGCCCTATGCCTATAAGCTGGTGGCGGGGAACGTGGGGGTCAGCGATGCAAAAATTACGCTGCCGCTGTATATGGCTATGTTCCTCTGAGGGCGGAAGCTATGGATTCTGCTTTCGGATTTTGCTCTTGCCGGTTTTGCGAGTAGCCGCTGAACCGGGAGGACAACGCTTTTATCCTGGAATTCAAGGTGCACAATCCGGGGAAAAAGGGCGAGAAGACCCTGGAGGACACGGTACAGGCGGCCCTGCGGCAGATTGAGGAGAAGCAGTATGCCGCAGGCCTCCTGGCAAAGGGAATCCCCGAGGATAAAATCCGCAGGTATGGATTTGCCTTTGCGGGGAAGAAGGTTCTGATTGGCTGAGGGAATTGGCTGACATGCAATGAGTATCCTGCCGCATTCAACGGCTCAGCGGCAGGATGACAAGCCTGTCTCGATGTCGGATGTGTTGTAGAGCGCAATGTCCTGCCTGGGGCTTTTCTTTTTGGTAGGTTTTCGCCTGCCATACATGTTCGGAAATCCAGTATTTACAAAGGCCTGTGGGCTCTGGCTGCCTGCCGGGGGCAGTAAGGACCGCCCTCAATGCCGGATGATATCCGCGAATTCCGCTCCTGTCGCCCGGGCCAGATCCTGCGGATCCAGCTCCAGCTGGGAGCCGATGCGCCCGCCGCTGACGATGATTTTCTCCAGAGCCTGGGCGGAGCTGTCGATGCGGGTCACGTACTGCTTCTTCATGCCCACTGCGGTGCAGCCGCCGCGGATGTAGCCGGTGATCTTGTTGATGTCCTTCACATGGATCATCTCCACGCTCTTTACGCCCACGCTCCTGGCGGCGGCCTTTAAGTCCAGCTCCTGCGCCACGGGTATCACGAACACGTAGTAATCTCTGGGTTGCTTTTCACCCCTGCTTCCTGACGTCACCAGAGTCTTGTACACCTTCTCATAGGGCAGGGAGAGCATGTCCGCGATCTGCAGGCCATCGGTGAACTCATCGCATTCATAAGTCAGGTGCGCATAGGGAATCTTCATGGATTCCAGTATGCGCATGGCATTCGTCTTGATTTCCTTTGTCTTTGCCATGATGACCGCCCCTCCCTTACCACTCTTTCGTAAGCTCGATATCCCACCCAAGAGCAAAAGGGCCGTTCACCTGGGATTCCATGTCGCGCACCAGCTCCGCGCGTTCCCCGGCGCTGCTCTCCGGATCTGTCAGAGACTCCTCCGCCCAATAGGAATAGCCGTAGAGATAGCTCTGGTTAAAGTCCTCCCAGGAGCCAAAGAGCTCTTTCGCCTTCAACGCCGCCTCCAGGGTCTTGTCCAGCGCCTCCTCATAGGTGCAGTAGCCGGACGCATAGCCGAAGCCCATGATGGTTCCCACCCGGCTTAAGTCCCAGGCAGCGATGGCGCTCTCTCCATAAGCAGCCCATGCGTCATAAGCCGCCAGAAGGCTGATGTATGTCCCCTGATCCAGGTTCTGCCCGGTCAGCTTCGCGTCAAAGGCATCCCGGTCCGTCTCGCCCAGGCCTCCGTATTCCTCCAGGAGCTTTAGGGCATCCGGGTTATGCATTCCGTTTATCAGGCTATCCGCCGTTTCCATCAGGGCGGCAGTGTTTTCTATGCCCCAACTGGAGGACAGGGTCTCCTGAGCCTGGGATGCCAGGGATTCAAGGGTGCTTTCGTCCGCCCCGCCCTCTTTCAGCGTATGGTAGGTCTCCCGGAGGCTGGCTCCGTTCGCGGTGTCCAGAACCGCCGTCATGCCGTTAAGGAAATCCTTGGTGCCGCCCTGCGCGGAGGTCTCGTCCAGAATCTCCAGGGCGATGACCTGCTTCGCATCCTCCACATCGTCGTCATTTCCTATTACAAATACAGAATAATAGCTGTTCTCCGTCTCCAGATAATAGCCGTAGGCCTGCCCCCTGGTGGTTCCATGCTTGACCACGCTTTCCCTGGCGAGGCAGCCCAGTGCGCCTTCGGCGGCGGGAGCGTCCGCATCCGTCCAATCCGCCGTTATGCCGGAACCCTTCATCAGCAGATTCGCGATATAGTCCGCATAATCCTCCAGGCTTTCCATGCTGCCGGGATTTCCGGAGACATTGGACTTAGGGGTCTTCACGCAGAAAGCGCCGAACCCCTTCCTCTCGGAATCGTTCTCCAACATCATTACATCGGATCCCGCCAGGACGGGAGCCTCCGTCTGCGTAAAACCCTCGAGCATGATTACCTGATAGGATCCGTCCGAGGACGCATATTCCTGGGAGGCCGGGAGATTCTCCGCATCCGTGGACTCCTCCTGTGCGGCGTCTCCCCCGGAACTCTCGGATGTAAGGCCTATGGCTTCCTTTAAGTCATTGAGATTTCTGATATCCCCACAGGCCGTAAGCGTTAGCCCAAGGATGATTGCCAGCAATAATGCACCTTTTTTTCTCATGCGCTTCATACTCCTTCTTTCTATATACATGCATGCACAATACATACACAAGGACAAGCTTCAGATTAGTCTTCCCTACTACAGCTGCCCGTTGACGATTGTACCATATCCTGATTCAAATTTCCACGCTTTTTTCTTGTAATTCATGCCCACCTATGGTAAACTGGTTACAGGCAAAGAATTCAAATCTTACATCTCAAAAGGCCGGACAGGCCTTTTCTGTAATACCTGACAACAGCCCCGCGAAAGGCGGCCTGTTGTATCGAACTTCTTGCTGGGCGGGAGCCTGTATCCAACGGAACACGAACTCCATAACCGAAAGCAGGAAGGGCGGATTGCATGACCTTTCCTGCGAATCTCATCTTCGAAAGGAAAGGGGACAGAATGGAAAAGGAAAAGACAAAAAGGACAGAGGAGGCCGTTGTGGAGGAGATTCTAAGCTGGGCAGGAGACGGGGAGGATGACATGGCATTCAAGTATAACATCATCAGGGCCTTTGAAGATGAAAGGGCTGAAGGAAAGGAAGAAGGAAAGAACCTAAAGCTGATAGGCCAGGTCAGAAAGAAACTCTCCAAAAACATCTCCCTGGAAGAAACCGCGGATATGCTGGAGGAGGAAACGGCTGCCATCGCGCCGATCTACGACTTGCCCAAGAGCCATCCTGACTGGGAGGATGAAAGGATATGCGCTGGACTGGTGAAGCCGGAAAGCCAGGCTCCAGAGCGAGGTACAGATGTAAGCTTGTAGAAAAGGGCAGAGCAGCCGCATAAGCAGGAGACCGCCTGGCCCCATAGGGAGGCGCTCCTGCGATGCGGCTGTTCTGTCATACCGGAGAACTATTCAAAAAAGTCATTCTCCCGAAACTGTAGGGAGTAAAGCTGGCTGTATGTGCCGCCCGCCTCCATCAGCTCCTCATGGGTGCCCCGCTCGGTGACGCGGCCGCCTATGACTACGGCAATCTCGTCAGCATTGCGGATGGTGGACAGGCGGTGCGCCACCACCAGCGTGGTGCGCCCCTTGCACAGCTCGTCCAGGGCCTGCTGGATGAGCACCTCCGTGGTGTTGTCCAGGGCGCTGGTGGCCTCGTCCAGGATCAGTATGGCCGGGTTCTTCAAGAACACCCTTGCGATGCTCAGGCGCTGCTTCTGGCCTCCGGAGAGCTTCACGCCCCGCTCGCCGATCTCCGTATCGTACCCCTTCTCCAGGGTCATGATATAGTCGTGGATGTTGGCGCGCCTTGCCGCCTCGTACACCTCCTCCTGGGTGGCATCCGGGCGGCCGTAGAGGATGTTCTCCCGGATGGTGCCCACGAAGAGGAACACGTCCTGCTGGACGATGCCGATGTTCCTGCGCAGGGACTCCATGGTCAGATGGCGGATGTCGCGCCCATCGATCAGGATGGAGCCGTCCTGCTCCTCCAGCTTATAGAAATTGGGCAGCAGGTGGCAGAGGGTGGTCTTGCCGCCGCCGGAGGGGCCCACCAAGGCCAGCTTCCTGCCTTTCTCCAGCCGCAGGTTGATGTCGTGCAGGACTTCCTTGGAATCGTCGTAGGCGTAGGTCACGTTCCTGAATTCGATGACGCCCTGGACATCTGTCAGATCCTCCGCGTCCGGCGCATCCTTTTCCGGCTCCGCATCCATGATTTCCAGAAAACGCTTGAAGCCGCTGACGCCGTTCTGGAACTGCTCCATGAAGCCGATCAAAGTGTTCACGGGATTGATGAACAGGTTCACGGACACGATGAAGGTAGAGTAATCGCCGAAGGAAATCCGGCCCGCGTACAGGAACAGGCCGCCCGCAATCAGGATGAACACATTGAAGATATCCGTCACGAAAGCGGTGGAGGAGTGGAACATGGCCATGGCCCGGTAGGCCCTGCGGGAAGCGTCCACGAACTGCCTGTCGCCCTCCCGGAACTTCTCGATCTCCCGCTTGCTGTTGGTGTAGGCCTTTGTCACGCGGATGCCGGTGACGCTGCTCTCCACCGCGGCGTTGATGGTGGCATTGCTCTTGCGGCGGTCGTCAAAGGCGCGGCTCATTGCCTTGCGGAAGTGCAGGGTCACCACCACCAGAATCGGTACGCAGGCGAAGATGATCAAGGTCAGTATAGGGTCGATCATTACCAGGTAGACGAAGGACAGGATGATCATCACGGAGCTGATCAGCAGGTTTTCCGGGCCGTGGTGGGCCAGTTCGCTCACCTCGAATAGGTCGCTGGTGATCCGGGTCATGATGCGGCCGGTCTCGTGGTTGTCATAGAACCGGAAGGGCTGCTTCTCCAGATGGGCGAACAGGTCCTGGCGCATCTGGGACTGCATCTTCACGCCGATGACATGTCCGTAATACTGCACGAAATACCGCAGCGCCATGCGGATGATGTACAGGGCCAGCACGATCAGGCCCGCGGCGACGATGGTGGTATACATTTTCTCCGGGATATAGATGTTGAGCATCTTGTTGGTGACAATGGGGTACACCATGCCGATTACGGAGATCAGCAGGGAGGCCAGCATGTCCAGGGCCAGCATCTTTTTGTGCGGCTTATAATAGTAGATAAAACGTTTCAGCATGTCTTTCAGGTTTCCTTTCCTCTTTTTTCCGGTGGTACGTAGGACTTGCATTTCAGGTATTCCGATTCCGGGCAGCCGATAAACGTGCCGCCACAGGGCCTACGCTCCGTGTCCCGTAGCTGCTCCAGCCCAGCGATGACTGCGCCCAGGGCCTCCTTGTCGAGGCGGTAGTGGGTGTAATAGCCCCTCTTGACCCCCAGCACCAGCCCCGCCTCCCGCAGGACCTTCAGGTGCTGGGACACCGCGGATTCCGACAGGCCGCTGCGCATGGCCAGGGCACGGACGCAGTAGCCCCGGCTGGACATGAGCTGCAGGAGCCGGAACCGCCTGGGCTCGCCCAGGGCTTTCAGGATTTTGTCATCCATGGTCGGTCCCCTCCGATCTTATTTTTCTATAATCACGTATTATAACATACTAATTTAATTTAGCAAGAACTAAATTATAAAAGTCCTGGAAAATTGACAGCAGGGACGAAAAAAACCATAAAAATGTTGATTTTACGTTGATAAGGAAGTATTTACAACAACTTATCATCAACGCTGACAAACAGGGTGCAAG
>NZ_CAPDXS010000111.1:0-18620 GCF_948601915.1 uncultured Acetatifactor sp.
TCATTTGTCAAGGTGCTGTGCCGTCTTCATCAGCGGCAACTTTGATAGGATATCACAGCTTTCCGCTTTTGTCAACAACTTTTTGCAATTTTTTTTGCTATTTTTTTCTGCAAAAATCATTCATTTTTGCTAGGGTTACATTATAGCACTGTACCCTTTTATTTGTCAACGACATTTTTAAATTTTTTACAGAATCTCCCCTATCAGCGGGATGAACCGGAACCGGTCCAGGAAGCCCTCGATTCCCTTCGCCAGATAGTTGTGGTCGTATATCCATTTCAGGATCTCGCTCCTCTGGGTGTGTTCCCGGATGAACTCTCCTACAACGCCTATGTCCATCATCATCATGAGCGCATAGAGCGTCCACAGCACCAGGACCACTTCGAACGCCCCGAACACGATGCCCAGCAGCTTGTCCAGGAAATGCACCACCGGCAGCTTCGTGGCCAGCTTCGCCGAGAAGAACACAAGGCCCAGGAGATGGTGGGCCACCAGAAGCAGGATAAGCAGGACGGCGATCGCCACCACATTGAATACCTTGCCGTCATGATAGCTGTTCACCCCGTAGGCCAGCAGGGCGGCCACCACGCTGAGCACCACCAGGGAGACCAGGGAAATGACCTCCTTCACCATTCCCTTCCGGTATCCGTCCACCATTTTGATCAGGACGGCAATCGCCGCGATTATCAGCATTACGTTCAGGTTCCATTCGTTCATCTCTTTCTCCTCTTTATGTCTGTCATTTTAATTGTATGGTATCGATCGAATCATCTGTCACCAGCATATATTTGTATGTATTCCCCACAGGGGCCATCAGCCGCACTGTCTTGGAAAAGCTCCCCCGGAACTTCTCCGTCCCTCCCATGGTCATGATCTGGCATTCCGCCTCATTATATATCACGAAATTGTCCCTGCCGAAAAAGATGTCCGTATAGTCCATGTCGAAGTAGAAATCTTTGGCCTTGTCGGACTCCGTATCGTAGACCTTGAGCTGATACCTGTTTTCGTTGTTGTCCGAGAGGAACACCAGGCCGATATATCTGTCGCCGTAGAAGACCGACCTTATCTCCCTGTCGTAGAGATGGCCTGCCGCCTCCTCCGGCACATATCCGCCGGAATAGATCGTCAGCCTGTTGTCCCCCACCGAAAACGCGGTTTCATCGTTCAGAAAGCCTACGTAAGGGACTACCGTATCCGTGAGCACATAGCTGCTCACCAGGCCGTCGCTGTAGTTCTCGCCTACCCGGCCGAAGTTATAAAAGGCGATTTTCGTCCGGAGGATCCCGGCGTCCACATAGACATAGGCCACCAGGAGCAGCTCCCCGTTGGGGGAGAGGCTGAGGGCCATGGGATATCCCGAATCGTCCATGTGCGTCCTGCTCTCCCGTATCATCTCGCCGCTGCTGTCGTAGGTGTTGATCCAGGTGATGTCGGTGTCGGCCAGCACCGCCGTCACATACCCGTTCTCGGATACGCTCAGCTGGCGGACAGGCATGGCCGTCGTTATCTCCCCCAGCAGCTTTTCCGAGTCCGCCAGGTAGATGCTCCTTCCGTTGTATTCCCCTATGGCCACGGTCCCCCTGTTCCTGGCCAGTATCACGTCCTGGATCTCGAAGGTCTGGTTCCAGGTCACACTCCCTCTGGAATCCGTGCAGTGCGCGCCGTCCTTGCTGTAGGTCAGGATGGCGCTGCCCAGCTTCACGTCCGTGGCGCCGCTCACAGATTCTCTGGGGATGGTGGCTATGGTGTCGTAGTCCGTATAGGTGCGCCGTCTATATTGTACCACCAGAAAAACGGCGAAGGCCGCCAGGAGCACAAGAATCAGGATGACCCGGTATACGGAGGCCAGCTTGTGGCGCGCTATCTTTTCTTTGTAGTCGGTCTGCTTCTTCTCCCGTTTTTCTCGCTTTTCTTTCTCTTTCATGTAGCTTCTGATGTCTGCCATGGTTCCTCCCGGCTTTCAGTATGGTACGTGGTGCTATTATATCACATAATCCTCATTGTGGTAAAAAAATTTTTTCCCCTTCCTTGATGTCATCCGGATCGTTGATATTGTTGAGGGCGCATACTTCCGCCACCCGGGCGTCGCTGCCGTACTGCCGGATGCAGATATCCGTCATGGTGTCCCCCTTGCGCACGATATAGGCCACCATCTCCGCAGCCGGGGCTCCGGCAGGGGCTGCGGGCGGTTCCTGGGTGGGCTCCGGGGTGGGCGCTTCGGTGGGCTCCGGAGTCGGCTGCGGGGTGGGCTCCGGGGTGGGCTCCGGGGTGGGCGCTTCGGTGGGTTCCGGGGCAGGCTGTCCGGCGGCCTCCTCCGATGCCGGCGGAACTGTGGCGGACTGCCCGCTTCCCTCCGGCAGAGCCGGTTCCGGATCCGATGGCTGCTGCCCCTCCGTCCCTTCCGTGCCCGCGGCCGTGTTCTCCTTCCGGATCGCGTCCGTCAGCTTGTCCTCCGCCACGATGGTCCCCACCTGGGCGTTGCCGCCCGACACCTCCACCGCGTCGGGCAGTTGTTTCCGGGACATGTCCTCCATCAACTGCTTCACGTCCGCCTGCAGCCGGTCCAGCCCCTGTCCGCCCCCCATGGTGGCAAAGCCCGCCCCGCAGAGGAGCACGAACGCGGCGGCCGCAGCCAGCTTCATGTTCCGCAGGGGCATGGCGGGCCTTGAATCTTTGTCGGGGGCGCTCTTCCGGAAGGCATGTCCCGCTTTTTCCTCCGCCAGGGCCCGGCGCTCCTCCTGCCTTTTTTTCACCATGTCGTATTTTTCCTGGGGCACCTCCTCGGGCCTGGCCTCCCCCTGGCGGTCGTCCAGCATGAAGGCCAGCATCTGGTCGTTCTTCTCATAAAACTGCGCATAGCCCTCCACGTAGCGGCACACGCCCTGTTCGCAGATATGGAACCCCTCCACCATCTCCCCGTCCAGCAGGCGGTAGCCCAGGAACACATAGTCGGAAAAATATTTCCTGCGCTGCTTCTCCACCTCCTGGCACACCGCCTGGGACAGGTGGCGGCATTCCCTCTGGAGGAAGTTCAGCTTGCAGGCCCCGTAGAGGAACAGATATGTAATCTCGCCCTCCTCCCTCTTCGTACCGTACAGCGCCACTGCCAGCCCCTTTTCCCGGGCATACTGATTCAGCTGCCTGATATAGGAAATGACATAATCCTCCACATATATCTTGCAATGAGGATTCGTTTCTCCGATCTGTGTAATGTTCTTGGGCAATTCCATACAAAAAACACCTCCCATACCGTTTGTACTAATCATAGCATCGGTATGCGAGGTATTTTAGCGATCCTTGTCGCGGTGGGACAAGAACTCTTCGACAATCTTTGCGGCACTCCCGCGCGTCAGTCCAGGCCGAACCGGTAGACCGTCACGGAGTCATACTCCCTGTCCCCGCCGAAGATGCAGGAGGGGAACTGCGGCTTGTTGGCGGAATCGGGGAAATACTGGGTCTCCAGGCACAGCCCGCCCCGGCGCCTGTAGGTGGCGCCCTCTTTTCCGCTCTCTTCTTCTATGAAGTTGCCCGCGTAGAACTGCACCCCGGGCAGGGTGGTATAGGCCTCCATCGTCCTGCCGCTGACGGGAGCCTTCAGGGTGGCGAAATGGCGCAGCGTCCCGTCCCAGCCGTCTATCACCCAGTTGTGGTCATACCCGCCGGCGTACCGGAGCTGCCGGAAGTCGGCGTCTATCCGCTCCCCTATCCTCTCGGGAGTCGTAAAGTCCATGGGCGTACCGTCCACCGGGGCGACCTCTCCGGTGGGGATGGAGCCTGCGTCCGCCGGGGTGTAGCGGGACGCGCCCAGCCGCAGGGCATGCCCCTCTATGGAGCCGCTGCCATGGCCCTCCAGGTTGAAGTAGGAATGGTTGGTCAGGTTCAGGATCGTCCTCTTATCGCTCACGGCATGATAGTGGAGCCGCAGCTCGTTCTCCTCATTCAGGGAATAGGTGACCTCCGCCCGCTTCGTCCCGGGGAAGCCCATGTTGTCCGGCGCGTCCTCCAGGCGGAAGGTGACGCTGTCTTCTCCCACGGCGGCCTCCCAGAAAGCTTTGTGCCAGCCCCGCTCTCTGTCGCTGTGGAGGTTGTTGGCCCCGTCGTTGGCCTTCAAGGGATAGGTGGCGCCGTCCAGGTCAAAGGAGGCGTTGCCGATCCTGTTGGCGCTGGGGCCGATCACCACGCCGAAGAAGCACCCGTTTTCCAGGTAGTCCTCCGCCCGGTCAAAGCCCAGCACCACGTCCGCCAGGCGCCCCTCCCTGTCGGGGACCTCCACCCGGACCAGGGCCGCGCCTATGTTGGCCACCGACACCCGCATGCCATTGCCGTTTTCCATGGTATAGAGCGAGATCTCTCTCCCATCCGGATATTTTCCGAAAGAACTGATTGTAACTGCCATATTCGTCCTCCTCACTGCGCGGATTTCCGCGCAAACACGCTGGTGCAGGCATAGCGCCGCGCGAGCTTGGCCCCTCCGGCGGGCTTCCCTCACACTTCCGTCCGGCCTTCCAGCGCCCGCAGCAGCGTCACTTCATCGATGTATTCCAGATCCCCGCCCACCGGCACGCCGCTGGCGATGCGGGTCACTCTGATGCCCGTGGGCTTGATGAGCTTGGCGATGTACATGGCCGTGGTCTCGCCCTCCAGGCTGGAGTTGGTGGCGATGATGACCTCCTCCACCTCGCCCCGCAGCCGCTCCATCAGCTCCTTCAGGCGGATGTCCCCGGGGCCGATGCCCAGCATGGGGGAGATGGCCCCATGGAGCACATGGTACACGCCCTCGTATCTGCCGGTCTTCTCATAGGCCGCCAGATCCCTGACATTCTCCACCACCATGATGAGCTTATGGTCCCTCTTCTGGTTGGCGCAGACAGGGCATACCTCCCTGTCCGTCAGGGTGAAGCATTCCCGGCAGTAGCGGACGTTGTCCCTGGCCTCCACGATCACGTCCGCCAGGCGCTTCACCTTGTCCCTGGGCATGCCTATCAGGTGGAAGGCCAGACGCTGGGCGGATTTGCTGCCGATGCCCGGGAGGGCCGCCAGCTCTTCTATTAATTTGTTGATATGTCCGCTGTAAAGCTCCATCAGAAGGGCATGCCTCCCAGGCCCCCGGTCATCTTGCCCATGAGCTCGCTGCTGGCCTCCTCGGCCTTACGCAGGGCCTCGTTCACCGCTGCCACGATCAAATCCTGGAGCATCTCCACGTCCTCCGGATCCACCACCTCTTCCTTCAGAGCGATCTTCAAAAGCTCCTTCTTGCCGCTGACCGTGGCCTCCACCGCGCCGCCTCCCGCAGCGGCCGCAAATTCCCTGGTCTCCAGCTCCTTCTGTCCTTCCTCCATCTGGCGCTGCATCCTCTGGGCCTGTTTCATCAGGTTGGCCATGTTCCCGGGCATGCCGCCTCCGGGGAATCCTCCTCTTTTTGCCATTGTTTCAGTCCTCCTCTTCCTCTATTTCCATCTGGATCACCTTTGATATGTCTACAAAATTGTCTTCAAACTGCTGTGCCTCCCCCACCGTCTGGATGGTGACCTCTATCTCCTTCCCGGAGAAATCGCTGAGCAATGCCTCCAGCAGCGCCTTGTGCTCCGGCTGCCTGGTAAAGTAGTCAGAGGCCAGGCCGTCCTCGAACACCACCATGAGCCGATTATCCCCGCCCAGGCTGAGCCTGGCGGTTTTGAGGTAGATCCGCATGGGGTTCTCCGCGCTGCCCACGATGGCGGGCCAGCTGGACACGATCCGCTTCACGTCCTCGGGAATGGCCCGGGGGAGCTCCGGTCTGGGGGCGGGGCTCCCCGGGGACGGCGCGCTGCCGCCTGCCGCCTGGTTCCCGGCGCTTCCCGGGGCCGCCACCACCACGCCCTTCTCCAGCTTATCCTCCACCTGCCGGATGCGGTCCAGCATGGCGTCCGGCTGCGCCTCCATCTCGGGCCTGCAGAGCTTGATCAGAGCAATCTCCACCAGGATGCGCTTCTGGGCCGACTGGCGGATCTGGCCGGAGAGCTCGGAGAAAATCCGGATGAAGCGGACGATCCTGTCCATGTCCGCCATGGCGGACTCTTCCTTCAGGCGCTTTAAATTGTCCGTGCTCATGTCGATGACGTCCTCCAGGTTGTCGGAGGCCTGCACCAGCATCAGGTTGCGCAGATACCAGGTGAAGTCCGTGACGAACTGGGTCAGCTCCCTGCCCTGCATCACGATCTCCTCCAGGAGCTGTACGCATCCCAGCACATTTCTATCCAGTATACCGCGCAGGAGTCTGCTGAACACCTCCGTGTCCACCGCCCCCAGCACGTCCAGCACCTTGTCGTAGGTGAGTTCATGGCCCAGGTGGAAGGCGATGCACTGGTCCAGGAGGCTCAGGGCGTCCCGCATGGAGCCGTCCGCGGTCTTTGCGATGTAGCGCAGGGCCTTCTCCTCCACCTGCACGCCCTCCTGTCCGGTGAGCTCCCGCAGCCTGTCCGCGATGGTGTCGATGGGGATGCGCTTGAAATCATATCTCTGGCACCGGGAGAGGATGGTGATGGGGAGCTTGTGCACCTCCGTGGTGGCCAGGATGAAGATCACATAGGAGGGCGGCTCCTCCAGGGTCTTCAGCAGGGCGTTGAAGGCTCCTGCGGACAGCATATGCACCTCATCAATGATGTAGACCTTGTACTTGCCCTCCGCCGGGGAATAGGACACTTCGTCTACGATTTCCCGTATATTGTCCACGCCGTTGTTGGAGGCGGCGTCGATCTCGATCACGTTCATGCTGGCCCCTGCGGCGATGGCACGGCAGATGCGGCACTCCCCGCAGGGGCCCTCTGTCGAGGGGTTCTCGCAGTTCACTGCCCGGGCCAGGATCTTGGCCACGGTGGTCTTGCCCGTGCCGCGGGTGCCGGTGAACAGATAGGCATGCCCGATGCGTCCCGCCGCCAATTGGTTCTTCAGCGTGGTCACGATATGGTCCTGGCCTTTTACGTCCGCAAGGGTGTCCGGGCGGAACTTCCGGTATAGCGCCATGTATGACATAGAATTCTCCCTCACTATGCGCCGAATATATGGAAGGCACGCCTGCGCATGCCTTCCACTACTGCAAGCCGTCCCCTCCCCCGAAACGGCGGGTGCGCCGCCCATGGAGGGGATTCATTTTCCATGAATCAAATGCCCCGCTGCAAGCAACGGGGCATCAAGCTTGCAACGCTGCAGAGCAGTATTTGACCCTCGCGGCATTCGCCGACTGGCCGTGCGAGCACGGCCGCTTGGCTCATTGCCCGCGGGAATAAATCCGGTCGATACGCGCCCCGCCCTACGCCTTTCCGGCCAGCCTCGTCAGTCGCCGAAGCAGATGCCCAAAAGCTTGGCCTCCTTCACGATGGAAGCGTCCGGGGACACGGCTTTGAGCTTGCCTGCCACGTCCTCCAAGGGGACGCGCACCACTTCGCGGTTCTTGTATCCTACCATAAATCCGTACTGGTTGTCCAGTATCAGTTTGCCGGCCTCCGCGCCCAGGCGGCTGGCGAACACACGGTCGTAAGGGCAGGGGCTGCCGCCGCGCTGCATGTGGCCGGGAACGGTGACGCGGACTTCGATGCCTGTCTTCTTCTGGATGGCCTCGGCCAGCTCATAGGATACGGAAGGATGCGTCATCTTCTCCAGCTTCTTCTTGTATTCCTTCTTGGAGAGCTTGGCGTCGTCCTTGGAGATGGCGCCCTCCGCCACGGCGATGATGGTGAAGCCGCTGCCGCGCTTGTTCCTGTCCTCGATCTTCTCCACCACCTTCTTGATGTCGTAGGGGATCTCAGGAATCAGGATGATGTCCGCGCCGCTGGCCATGCCGGCGTTCAGGGTCAGCCATCCCACCTTGTGGCCCATGACCTCCACGATGAAGACACGGCTGTGGGACGCCGCCGTGGTATGGATGTAGTCGATGGCGTCGGTGGCGATGTCCACTGCGCTCTGGAAGCCGAAGGTCATGTCCGTGCCCCAGAGGTCGTTGTCGATGGTCTTGGGCAGGGTGATGACATTGAGGCCTTCCTTGCTCAGGAGGTTGGCCGTCTTGTGGGTGCCGTTGCCGCCCAGGACCACCAGGCAGTCAAGCTGGAGCTTGTAGTAGTTCTGCTTCATGGCCTCCACCTTGTTCAGGCCGTTCTCATCGGGATCCTGGATGGTCTTGAAAGGGGTCCGGGAGGTGCCCAGGATGGTGCCGCCCTTGGTCAGGATGCCGGAGAAGTCCTTGCCGGTGAGCATCTGGAACTTGCTGTAGATCAGGCCCCTGTAGCCGTCCTTGAAGCCGTAGATCTCCACCTGCTCTTCACTGTTGTACAGCGTCTTCACCACGCCCCTCATGGCCGCGTTCAGCGCCTGGCAGTCTCCGCCGCTGGTCAACATACCGATTCTCTTCATGTCTCATGTCCTCCTATCATTTATATTTGGGTGTTTGGATTTGCACACTTGTCTGTATAAAATTTTACCCTTTTTGGGGACATTTTGCAACCTTTCTGTAAAAAAACTGTTTTCGGGCTTGCAAAAATCGTGGGGATACTATAGAATAGGGGAAGTGGATGGATGTCCGCCGGAATTTGGAGTCGTATCGAAGCGGTCATAACGGGGCGCACTCGAAATGCGTTTGCCCTCCGGGGCACGCGGGTTCGAATCCCGCCGACTCCGCTACATGAAAAAGCCCTCAGGCAGGTTTCGCTGCCTGGGGGCTTCTTTCGCAGAACGTTTTTATCAGCCGCTGACAAGGGCTTTACAAAATCGGATTACCTGGCTTCTTCAGTCCGGAATCCTGATACCTGCTGACGAACAGGGAGGCTGATAAAGCTTATCTCCGCCCACTGGGAATGCGTCTCTGAGATGCCTTTCCTCGCAGAGCAGGACAATCTGTGCAGCTCTTCCAGATTATTCGCTCTTGCTTCATACCGTTCCCGCAGGGCCTCCAGCTCTTCTTCCATTGTAACCTCCCGGTTTAATCATTCTGCCCTCCCCCCTCTTTTCATCTCACGACCACAGCTCTTGCGTCTTTTCCCAAAATCCAACGCTTTGGTCCATAAGCCTGTTCATGATGCCTGCCATAATCCCTTTATCGCCATTGAGCGCCCGAAAGGTGGCCAGAAAATCCTCTTTCCCGCGCCTCATGATATCCAGTGCATCGCGGCGATAGGCGTTATACTCCTCACCCAGAAACTTCTTGTCCTTTTTGCGTCCCTGTTCCCCGTCGAGCGAAATGACGCCGGCCGGCTCCCAGCCTTTTATCCTTTGTTGAATGAGAATATGAGCCTCTACAAATTGCGACCAGTAATCATATGCCTCGCCGAGTCCTGCCAGATCCTCCTCCAAAGATAAGAATCCCTTGCCTGACAGTTCATAATCCACTTCCCGGTCTCCATCCTTATGCTGCTCCACAATCCTGCGGTACATAATCTCGTATGTCTCGGCAATTGTTTTCATAAAGGAGTCAACCCCTTCTCCTCCGTTTTTGTATTTTTTCTCAACCTCTTTCATTACAGAGCCGAATTCCATTAAATGCTCAAAAGAAACTTCATTTGTCTGTGCCCGGGTAATTCTCTCCAGATTTTCATCAATTCCTGTCATTGCGCCAAAGCAGCCTGTTCTTCTGGCTGCCGCCTCTTCCCATGCAGCCATGCCCTCTTTTGAAATCGAGACCTCCGCCTCCGGAATATTTTCGAAGGCTCTTTTCAGTTCTATGCCTTTATCCCCTTGCGCTTGATTTGGCGCTGGGTTTGCAGGATATGCATTGGGCTTTTGATTCATTTCCAAGATTTTCATGTGCTGTCCCTCCATTCAAAGTCCTATAGTCCAAGACAAGATTCTATTATTAAGTTCTATTATATATAACACCCAAAGGTACAAGGAAAACCATGGCTTACCTTGTACCTTTATATGCGTGAACGCTCTCCATCATTCAGCAGAGGCCCTAGTACATATTACCATTCTTCTGGGTCTTTTCCATCATAGTATGGATATAAATATCTGCTTTTTGTCATATGAGTTGAGAGGAAAGATAATTTATTTGCTGTCCCCCCAATCAAATCATAAAGATAATTAAAGTAATAAATATCAATCGCCTTACCTGTGTTTGGATTGATAAATACCGTACCCCAATTCAAATTTGTACATAAATACTCATCTATAAATGCTCCTGTACAATAGCAGTTAAACCTATAAAAACACTCATCATCTTCCTGGTCGCTCACTAAAGACAACTGCAATACATGCAACTCAGTCTCTCCGGTGCCCGCAGAACCTCCCCGATAAAAAACAGATGTCGGCATCTGTATCTGCGCATTTCCAATGGGAGTAGGAATTGCATGTGTGGGCAGATATTTTTTAGCTAGATCCTCATTCAAAGCTATCATATCTTTCTCATAAATAACCGCACGCAGTGAATCAACATTCAACATACTGATGCTGTAACGCCGGGACCCTTGCGAAGTGCTCCGGTCTCTGGTGTAATAGTAGTATATATCTATTTCATTGCCATTTACATACATATGGTCACCCGCTACGCTGCACTGAAATACAATCTTAGTCGGTTCGTTTACCATATACACAGTCGCCTTAGGATCAGCAGATACATTTGCAATCTTATCAAACTTTATACTATAGGTTCTATCAATATCGTATGTATAGTCCCTGCTCTGAACACGGAAGTAATGTGTGCCTGCCTCTAAACGATACAAATCCTCCTTTTGGGAAATCTTGAACATCCTTGCATTCTCGTCTATAGCAAGTACATCGTACTTATAATCGCCAACGTCCACCGTTATCCTCATCACAACAGGCGAATTCAGAGTAATTTTATAAATATCTGTATCAAACGGGCTGTCAATGATTCCGGTAACTGTACTGTTAGCGTCAACCTCTGCCGCAGTGTCTAAACTGTCATTTGGTTCATAATTCAAATCCTGTGATGCATAATAGGCAAACGCATATGCACCGCTTCCCTCATAAGCTGTAATAGCAAAATAATATATTCCTTCATCAATAATTCCTGTACAATATTCCTGTACGCCAGCTCCCGCTGTCACGCTCCCACCAATAAGATTGAGCTCATATGATGCCTGGTCCAATTTAAACACATACAAATCAGCATCTACATCTTCAAGCGTCTGAACTAATATAGATATCTTGCTGGTTTGGTTAAGGATAAATCCGTACCATCTCATTTCCCCTGTCTGTGTCAGGGTTCCCTGCACTGTATTGCCGTTGACTGCAAGATATGCATTGTTCGGATCGGTGTTTTCTTCCGTTGCGTATGCCACTGGACCACCTGGCACATTGGTTACAGTGTATTCTTTCCCATCATAAGGTCTCTCCATATTATTAGAAATATATTCCTGACTCTCATCTACACGCAATACTTCTTCATATAAATCACTCATTTCTCCTTCAGAAGCCGGTTCATATAAGGGAGGCACCTGAACCGTTACATTTTCCTGCGCATACTCACTTTCCGGAAAATCTGCTTCTTGCGCAAGGACTGTCGTCGGCAAACATATACATAATGCCAGACACAATGCCAATAGTCTTTTTATTCCTTTTTTTCTCATTTTCCGCCTCCTCAAATCGCTTACCAAAATTTTCATCGCTGTTTTCTGCCATATTCAGTTTTAAATGGGTGACACTAATATGTCTTTGTCGCTGATATCTTGGATTGAGTTTCACCATTTGCGCTACATGTCATTACAGCACGGTATGTCCCTCTGGAAACCTGATGGGTAATCTCCACACTCACATGCCGGCTGTCGCTGGACTCTTCCCAAGACTCTACATTTTGCCATGTTCCTGATACACTCTTCTGCAAAGTAACCTTTACATAAGCATGCGTAACGCCTGACTTACCTGTAACTGACCCTGATATTGACACAATGCCATCAGCAGAGACGGAAAACCCAACATCATAAGATGATATGTATGTCATTCTTGCTTCGTTCTGCTGCTCTGCTTCCTTTGCACAGACTACCATTGATGGTTCAGTTCCGTATGCCAGTATACAGACACATATCATAATTCCTATTATTTTACGAATCAGCTTTTGCATATGTTTTTCCTCCTTTCCTCTTTAATCTTCTATAATAAATTTGCCTCATTAATTATAACGAACTCAAATCTTACACATGTTACATTTTCAAGCCATTTTATTCTTCTGCAAATTGAAACATTTTGCAAATTTCGTCTATTGTTATATCATCAGCCGTCATTATATACACATATTCCTTGTATTCACAATACGCACATTTAAACCCGTCAGAATACAAATATGTAGTAACAAACTTCCCATCTACCTCGCAAGTCATCTGGGAATCATACTCTGTGTCCATAACAACACTATCGCCATCTGAAACAAGCAGCTGTCTCCATGTTATCATTTCACCAAAACTGTTTTCAAAAACCAAATGAAAACCAATCCCATTCGAACTTCTCTTCACTTCTTCATAACCTTCCGGCAAATATGCCGGTTCCCTCTTCCGAAATTCCCCCTCCTCCTCATCCGTAAAATATGTATATTCCGCCGAATCCTCCCGCAAAGTCCTGATCGTGTCGAACAGCTTCATTCGATTCCCCTCAGCGCTCATTGTCAATATCAGTAGGCCTACAGCCACACAGATGCTCAGGACCGCTGTACGTTTGAGCTGTCTGTAAGCGGCGCGGATCCATGGATGCTCCTCCTTCCAGAGCATGAGCTTCATCCTCCGCTCAAATTTCGCAGAGAACCGATACCCATAGTCCGTACCCTCCTCCAGCTCCCTGATAACCGCTTCGCCCACAATCGGCATGTACTTGCAGAGCCATTCGTCAGTCACCTCTATCTGTTTCATGCCTGCTCGCCTCCAGATTCCTTATCTCGTTTTCAATCAATACTTTCCCTCTGGCAATCCGCTGTCTGACGGTGGCTTCTTTTATCCCGCATACTTTCGCTATCTCGCTGTTCTCCATCTCCGCGGAATATTTCAAAAGGAAGACGTCCCTGTATTTTTCCGGGAGATTTTTCAGTATATCCAGCACTCCATTCTCCAGATCTGATTCCATGCAGACTGCGGGCAGCTTCTCCTCTCCTATTTCATCCGCATTGATTTCCCTCTTCATCTGCCTCTTCCGCTTTCTGCTTATATCTATGGCCGCATTCTTTGCGATTACGATCAGGTAGCTCTTGGTCTGTCTGCTGTCAATCTCCCCTACCTTCGCAATGTTATCGGCTATCTTTATAAAAGCGCTCTGCACCGCATCCTCCGCCAAGTACCGGTCATGCAGAACATCCATAGCTACCTTGTGCAGCAGGTATCTGTATTTTTCATAAAGGATGCAGAATTTCGTCCTGTCCTTTGGATTGTCTGTTATCGTCAGTAATATCATCTTTTCTCCATGAAAAGCCCGGTATTTATTCTCTCATTAATAATAACGGATGATATCTGTCGTTTTGTTACATAAATCAGGAAAAATTTAAAAAGAAGAGACAAATGGCTCTATATATCGTTGGATATAGTCTACTCTGTCAGAAATTGCAGGCTTGAGTACCTCGACCAAATACCCTGTCTTGTCAATCTTCTGTTGTAGACAAGGCGTTAATCGCCCTGTGGTGTTGGTCTGAATGTTGTCGCTCATGTTCCTTCTTGTTGGGCAATGTGTGCAGGCACACATCAAAAAAGACGCATGGTTTACAATTTACTGTTCCATGCGCCTTTACGCTGTTATTTTGATATTATGCTGCAGACCGCCAGGATTTACAGTGGTGTCCCTGGGAAAGTGCCTGGCTGGCGGTCTGCAGTCTGGTTGCACTGTAAAGTTAACCGGTGCGCAGTATAAATTGTAATGCTTTAGCCAACTATGTTCATCTTCGTACCGTTTGACTGATACTTCACCCGAAAATCAGTCCAGCCCTTTGCAGTCTGATTGTTTTCTTCAGACCAGCCCCCAGCAGACCAGAGCAAAAAAATATCATCCCGCAGCTGTTCATACTTTCCATTGCTCTCCTGAGAGTTCAATAACTCACATAACCTGCCTGGAAGACCGGCGATTTCCGGATTTATCCGTATCTTTATATATATCCTCCCATTTATACTGCCCATTGGTCGCTTTTTGGAGGAAACTGCTGATTTCACGGTAAGCACTTATCTGATTGTATCTTTTTGAATCCATACCTGATGCCTGCATATAAGTATCCCATAGCCGATCCTCAAATTCTTCTTCCAGTATCTTCTCCGCCTGCTCTTTTTCTTCTTCTGTCAGTTCTCCGGAAATGGTCACTTTTCCATAGGCATTTATCTCCAGCTCCCAGACTTTCCCCTCCAGCTCTATGACCGCCTGTTTCAATCTGTCCACAATTTCAGGATATAGCTTATTCTGAAGTCTGTCTCCAGCCTCCGCCCTCTCATAGTCATGAAGGTTTGCATAAATCTTCAGATACTCCAGTTCTTGTTTACTAAGCCTCTCCCCCGAAGCCATCCGCTTCAGCAATTCTTCCACACTCTCATCGCCCTGATAGCGGTCTTCCTCTGGTAAGGCATGGTACTGCTCATCATGCAGTCTATCCACTTCTTTTGCATAACCAGCCTTGTCTTCCCGTACTGTCCGATCCAGAACCCCTGACTGCTCCTGTGTCCGGTTCTGTGTTCTTTCTTCCGTGATCTGGATGCGGTAGGTTCCTTCCGTATCTGCTGCTTCACCGTTACGGTTTTCCACACGAATCACATAATCCCTTCCATGGTCCCATTCCGGCAGTGTCCACTCACTGCTGCCATCACCGTTCTTTTGTGCTATTCCAATCTGGTTTCCATCCTTATCATAGACCAGCAGGTCATAGTCACATCCTTCTGTTAAGTTCTCCAGACGTATTGTGATTTTTGAAGAAATACCCATTCTGTCATAAAGAGCCCTCTGAATATAAGAGAATGCATAGCAGTCCACATCATCCGCAGAATTCAGCTTCCCTTCCAGATAGCTATCCTGATTACCTATCAAAGAACTCAGATTGCTTGAACCGAAATAGCAATCCACTTGATCATCGTACTTTGTTCTCTGCCGGTAGCTGTCATTTTTATTTTCCTCGTTTTTCTCAATCAGAATAGTCTGCTCCCTCATATCCTTCAAGGGGGAGAAAAACTGTTCTTTCCCGTAACGCCTACCCTCCCACAAAGGACTGCTGATATATTGATGATATGTACTTACCATTTTCCTTCCCTCCTGAATCATTTCAATAAAAATAGCGTTATTCTCTGATAATTTCTATCCTTAAGAAAAAACGCCATCCTTGACTCAATATTCAATTCTATCTTGCATATCGGAGCAATTATCAAAAAATAAACAGGCAAACAATAATTAGACAATTTTCATCCACTGAGTATCATTCGAATCTTTCGCTATGCCGGGACGCGCCAGTCCCCTTTCCGCTGTGTCTTGGACGCAGCGTGGCAAGGGGGCGATCCCCAGCTTTTTCACTGCAAAGCAAAAACTTCCTGCCGTCTCTGACAGGAAGTCTCCCTTGCTGCAACGTTTTGCTTATTTTGTTCCTCTTTATTTCATGGCGAGCAGCTCCGGAATCGTGGCCTCGAAATCCACGCCGTACCAGGGCTTGTCCGGATTCTGCAGGGTCACTTCTATGGTGTGGGCGGTGTAATCCGCTGCGATGCGCATGGCGTCCCGCCAGTTTAGCCCTCTCAGGATCTGCCCCACGCAGGTGCTGGTGAAAAGGTCTCCCGTGCCGTGATAGGCAGCGTCGATCCTCCGGTTCTGGTAAATGTAATACTCCCCGGTCTCCCGCTCATAGCCCATCACCCCGGTCTTACCCTTCTCCAGGGAGACGCCGGTGAGGACGCTGATGCCTGCGCCCAGCTCATTGAGCCTGGCCAGGAGCTCCTTTACATAGGACTCATCGTATTCCTCCCTGTATTCCATGCCTGTCATCAAAGAGGCCTCGGTGATGTTGGGCACGATGATGTCCGCCTCCGCGCAGAGCTCGGCGTTCTTCTTCACATAGTCCATGTCAAAGGCCGGGTACAGCTTTCCGTTGTCCGCCATCACGGGGTCTACGATTATAACCGTGTCTTCACCCCGGAAATTCCTGAACAGCTCCTTTATCTGGTCAACCTGCTCGGCGGTTCCCAGATATCCGGTATAGATGGCGTCGAAGGCCACGCCCTCGCTCTTCCAGTGGGCGGCGATCGGCTCGATCTGGTCGGAGAGGTCCTTGCAGGTGAAGTTCCGGAACATGGTGTGGGTTGACAGGACTGCCGTGGGCAGGATGACCGTCTCGGCGCCAAGGGCGGATATGACGGGCAGCGCTATGGTCAGGGAACATTTCCCCAGGCATGAGATGTCCTGTATGGTCAATACTCTTTTCATTATTGATACCTATCTGCGCGTTGCGGCGCGCCGGGGACTGCGGGCCGGATACGCATTTTTGTCCGGCCTGCTCCGAACTGTCCAGGCACATCGTATCACTGTCTACATACTACGTCAATAGGTTTATTGATTTTTTTGCCACAGGCAATCCGGGCCAGGGCCGCGGACAGTGTGTGGAGGAATCTGCGGCGGACGACAAAACCTGCTGCCGCCTCTCCAAAAAAAATTTGCAAACCCCTCCACATAATGGTAAAATAAGATACAAAAATACGCAATATACGGAGAATGTCATGAAACCCACGAAAAGAATATCACACCTGTTCCTTCCCACCGTTTTTATGCTGGCCGCCTCCCTGTCCGGATGCGGGGGCGATGGCGGCAAGGCCCCTTCCGAAGCGGAGCAGCCCTCCGGTTCCGGCCCTGTGGCGCTGACCGTCTGGGGCGCGGAGGAGGATGAGGAGCTGCTGCTGCAGATTTTTGACAGTTTCCAGGAAAAGTACCGGGGCCAGGCGGACTTCCAGATTACATATCAGCCCCAGAGCGAGAGCCACTGCACCGACGCGCTGATGGCAGACCTGGAAAACGGCGCGGATGTCTTCGCCTTTGCGGACGACCAGCTGAACACTCTGGTGGCCGCAGGGGCCCTGGATCCCATAGAGAACCCGGAGCCCCTGCGGGCCGCCAATCTGCCGGAGGCCGTCTCCGCCGCCTCTGTGAACGATACTTTGTACGCATATCCCCTCACCGCCGACAACGGCTATTTCCTGTACTACGACAAGCGCGTCTTCTCCCAGGAAGACATCCAGTCCTGGGACAGGATGCTGGACATTGCCGGGGAGCAGGAACGGAAGGTCTCCATGGAATGGTCCTCCGGCTGGTATGTGTACGCCCTCTTCGGCAACACCGGCCTCACCGTGGGGCTCAACGATGACGGCATCACCAATTACTGCACCTGGAACGACACGGAAGGCCCCGTCAAGGGGACCGATGTGGCCAAAGCCATGACAGCCATGGCGGAGCATCCGGGATTCCTCAGCACCGATGACGCCGGGTTCCTGGCGGGCGTCCAGGACGGCACCATCGCGGCAGGCGTCAGCGGCACCTGGAACGCGGTGGCCGTGGAGGAGGCCTGGGGCAGCGGCTTCGGGGCCGCCAAGCTCCCCTCCTACACCTGCGCGGGGCAGGAGATCCCCATGGCCTCCTTCTCCGGCTATAAGCTCATCGGCGTGAACTCCTACTCCCAAAACAGGGACTGGGCCGCCAAGCTGGCCGAATGGATCACCAATGAGGAGAACCAGGCGCTGCGCTTCCGTCTGCGGGGCCAGGGCCCCTCCAACAAAAATGCCGCGGCCTCCGAAGAGGTTCAGGGCTCTCCCGCCATCGCGGCGCTTCTGGCCCAGTCGGAGCACTCCTGCCTCCAGCGCATCGGCGGGAATTACTGGGAGCCTGTCGCTGCCTTCACCGCGGAAATCCTGGCCGGGATCCCCTCGGGGAAGAGCCTCCAGGAACTGCTGGACACCATGGTCACGGGCATCACGGCTCCCTGACCCCTGCCCTCCCCCACATTTTTCCAAACGCTAAAGGAGATTTGTCCATCATGAAAAATATCAGCTTAAAGCATCGACTGATCATCCCCATCGCCCTGCTGGGCATGGTGGCGCTGCTGTCCAACATCCTCTCCGTCCTCAATATCCGCAACGTGAACGCCAGCGCCTCCAACATCGCCGACAACTATATGGAGGGCAAGGAACGGCTCGCCGAAATCTGCCAGGCCTCCATGGACATCCACCAGATGGCCTTAAGCCACATCGTGGCCACGGATTATGACACCATGATTCTCCTGGTCCGGCAGATCAAGGAGGAAGAAGCGCTTCTGGACGATATGCTCTCCCAGTACGAGGCATTTGTAGTACAGGACGACCGGGCGCAGTATGACTCCCTGCTGGAGGACTATGCCGCCTTCAAGCATGCCCTGGTCCATCTGGTGTGCGCCAGCGCGGGCCACAAGACTCAGGACGCCTACGCCATGGCCAACGGCGATGTGGCGGCAGGCGCCGACGCCATGAAAGCGGACATCGACGCCCTGAACGCGTCCATCAGCGCCCAGACCCTGGAGGCCAGGTCCCACCTCTCCGGGGTGTATGTCTTCTCTCTGGTGGTGGGCATCGCGGCGGCCGTCATCTGCGTCCTCCTGGTGCTGACGGACTTCCGGCTGATATCCGTCTATGTGGTGGCGCCCATCAAGAGCATCCTGAAGACCATCCAGGAAAGCTCCG
>NZ_CAPDXS010000112.1:0-12278 GCF_948601915.1 uncultured Acetatifactor sp.
ACACGACGCTCTTCCGATCTAGTCTGGTTTCACGGCAAGTGAAATCGTTAAGCATCCTCAGCGCTTCCCGATTCGCCTGACTTCCTTCATGATGCGCTTCATGCTCTCCGGGGATACGTTGTCGGGAACGGAATGGGCAAAGATTTTTCACGGATTTCCTACAGGATGGCCTCGTTGTCGTTCCACAGCGCCGCGCTGATGCCGCCCCTCAGCAGTTCAGGCCCCCAGCCTACGGCAGGCCCTCCGGTAGAAGAAAAGGGACATCCCCGTAGCGATGGTCCAGCCCACAGGCCAGGAGCACCATATGCCCAGGGCGGAGCCTGTCCAGCCGGACAGGAGGAAGGACAAGACCACCCGCAGGATCAGATCCGTGAACGTGGCGACCATGAACTGCCCCATGGCGCTGGTGCCCCGCAGGATTCCGTCCGCCACCAGCTTCACGGACACCACAAAGTAGAACGGGGACAGGATCCACAAAAACTCCCTGCCCGTCTGCAATGCCGTCTGCGAGCTCCTGTCCATGAAAAGCAGCAGCAGATACCTGCCGAACGCCACATAGGCAATACAGAAGGGCACGCACAGGCACCACACCAGCCGCCAGCCTGCCCGGAAGCCCTCCCGGATCCGCCCGAACCTTGCGGCCCCCAGGTTCTGGGCCGCGAAATTGGATATCCCGTTGCCGATGGTGGTAAAGGAGGTGATCACCAGGTTGTTCAGCTTCACCGCCGCGGAATATCCGGCGGCCACGCTGACCCCGAAGCTGTTTATCCGGCCCTGGATCAGCATGTTCCCCACCGAGATGAAGGACTGCTGCAGGATGCTGGGGATGGCCACTACAGCTATCTTTCCCAGCAGGCTCCAGGAGAAGACCAAAACCTTCGTTTCCGTCCGGATGTCCCGCAGCCTCTTCAGCACCAGAGCCAACGACAGGATGCAGCTTGCCCCCTGGCAGAGGAATGTGGCCCAGGCCACGCCTGCGATGCCCATGGAGAAGCCCTTCACGAAGAGGATGTCGATCAGGATATTGGCCGTGGAGGACAGGGCCAGGAAGAGGAAGGGCGTCCTGGAGTCCCCCAGGGCCGAGAAGATGCCCGTGGCGATATTGTAAAAGAACAGGAAGGGCAGCCCCCAGATATAGATGTCCAGGTACAGGGCGGAATCCGCCATGACCTCCGGCTGGGTCTTCATCAGCCGCAGCAATGTGTCGCAGGAGGCGAGGCCCCCAAGCATCAGCGCGGCGCAGAGGACGCCGCTGGCAATCAGCGCCGTATAGACCGAGGATTTCATGGTCCTGTAGTCCTTCGCCCCGAAGAGCTGGGATACGATGACAGAGCATCCGATATTGCAGCCGAAGGCAAAGGCGATAAAGATGAGGGTGATGTTGTAGCTGTTCCCCACCGCCGCCAGTGCCCTCTCGCCGATAAACTTCCCTGCTACCAAAGAATCCGCTATGTTGTAAAGCTGCTGGAACACGATGCTGCCGAACATGGGCAGGCAGAATGCCCACAGCACCTTCCGGGGCTCCCCCTGTGTCAAATCCTTGTTCATGACTTTACCCTTCCTTTCCGTTTCTCAATCCTCTTTACATTTTCCCGGAAACCTATTATACTACGGAAGAAAGGATACGAAAAATATATCTATCATATATGAGGTATATCAATCAGATATGGATATCGACTTCGAATATTTCAAAATCTTCTACTATGTGGCCAAATACGGAAATATCACCAAAGCCGCGGCTGCCCTGGGGAACAGTCAGCCCAATGTGACCCGGGTGATGAAGCTTTTGGAGGCGCAGCTGGGCTGCCGCCTGTTCCTGCGGGAGGCCAGGGGCGTCAGCCTGACGGAGGAGGGCGAGCTGCTGTACTCCCATGTGGAAATCGCCTGCCTACACCTGTGGAGCGCCCAGACCGAACTCCGCGGCCGGGATTCCCTCCGAAGCGGCACGGTGGAGATCGGCGCCACGGAGACGGCGCTGCACCTGTTCCTGCTGGACGCGCTCCAGGATTTCAGGCGCAGGCATCCCGCCGTCAGGATCAAGATCCACAACCACACCACCCCGGAAATCATAAAGCGCCTCACCGACGGAAAGCTGGATTTCGCCGTGGTCACCACGCCCTATGCCATGCCGCATTCGGTTCGCAGCGAGAAAATATTTGATTTTACAGAGATACTGGCGGGCGGTCCAGAGTATAGGAGCCTGTCCAGGACAACTTCCACGCTGGGTGGGCTCCAAAACTGCCCCTGGATCGGGCTGGGCAGGGGGACCGCCACCTATGATTCCTATCGGGACTTCTTCGCGGCTCAGGGACTGGATATGGAGCTGGACATGGAGGTGGCCACTTCCGACCTGATGCTGCCGCTCCTTCTGGGCAATCTGGGCATCGGCTTCGTGCCGGAACAGACCGCTCTGCCCCTGATAAAGGATAAAAGGCTGGTGCAGATCCCCCTGGACTGCGCCCTTCCCAGGCGGGCCATAGAGATCGTCTCCGGCAGCGGGCATGGGATGGGGCTTGCGGCGGACGCCTTCTGCAGATACCTCAGAGACCGGTGGAGCCCGGAATCCTCCCACGGAAAAGAGCCACTCGTTCCGAATGGCCCCTGACGCGCTTCTACGCCATGCTGTTCTGCTGGTGCAGATATTTCTCTTTCGTGGCAAGCCCTCCCCTGATATGGCGCTCGGACTTGTTCAGGTCCAGCACCTTCCTGGCCTCTGTGGCCAGAGCGGGATTGACCTGCATGAGACGCTCGGTCACGTCCTTATGTACCGTGCTCTTGCTGACCCCATAGGCCTTTGCCGTCTGCCGTACTGTGGCATTGTTGTCAATGATATAATTGGCGATGCCGATGGCGCGCTCTTCGATATAATCCTTCAAAGGAATACCCCTTTAAGATACCTTTTTTCCATTGTATGAAGGATTTCCGGAGGGTATGACTAACGATTCGGCTTTTTGCATCCTTTCTCTGTGGGTACTTCCTGCGGCTGATTATGGGCATAAAATCAACACACACTTTGATTTGAGGCAGCATCACATGCCATAGCTCTCTATCCTGCACCGATGCTTCCTTTCCCCTGCCGGCGCATCCTTGTCATAGCTGATGCCCACCAAAAGGATAGCGCTCCCGTAGTCTTTGACAGCCTCCGGATAGCGCCTGTCCCGAATCTGATCCAACGCGCTGTCCACCGACTTTTTCCATTTCAGCTCAATGACCAGCACGGGCAGCGGGGAATTCTTCTTCGGCAGATACACCACATCCGCGTAGCCGCTCCCTGCCGGCAGCTCCTCGAACATCACATATTCGTCCCCATAGCTGAAATAGGCCCGTTTGATCACGCTCCGCAGGGCCTGTTCATTGTTGTAATACAGGGGGGATTCCTCCTCATGGACCTTTTCGATCTGTCTGGCCACAGCTTCCTCGTTTCCCTGGACAGTATCTGCGATAAGCTGTTCGCTCTCCCTCACCCGCCTGATGGTATCGTCCCTTTTTACCTGCCGTATGGCTCTGGCGAATTCCTGTCTGATTTCCTGGTTGGGGATATGGGCACTGCGGGTCTCCTCATTGTAAGTCAGATATCCCAGGTGGATCAGCAGCGTCAGCACATCATCCCTGTCCCGGAAGGTGGTCAGATCATTGGCGAATCCTTTCGTATCCACCTCTGTCTCCACGCCGCCGATCAGCTCCGTCACCGTCCTGCCAAGCCCGTCGAAATCCAGGTTGATATATCCCATCAGGCTCTCTGCCGCAGAGGTCTGGGTCCAGTAGGAGTCAAAGTCGTCATTGATAATTGCCTTCATGACGGAATTGGGATTATACACGGAATCCAGATTCCGGAAAGAATATCCGTCATACCACCTTTTCATCATCGCAAAATCGTTTCCGTACATCTCGCAGAGCCCACGGACCTCTCCTTCCGTAAATCCCACATAGGGCCCGAACTGTCTTGGCTTGACCATGGTATACTCCAGGAAATCCGATATGGCGGACTGGGAACCGTCTTTTTTGACAGGAAGAATGCCTGTCATGTATACCGCTGCAAATATCTTACTTGTCATGCCGCTGTTTTTGAAAAGAGCGCGCAGGAATTCCAGATATTTTCTCTGCAGGCCGGGACGTCCATACGCTTCCCTGATAGGGGCATCCCATTCGTCGATGATCATGATGAACTTATTACCCGCCGCCTCCACCGCATTGGCCAGCATCGCCGCAAAGCCTTCCGCGCTTTTCACGCCCGGGTACTGTTCTGTCAATTCCCTGATTACATTCCGCTGGATATAGGGCACGACCTCCTCCACAGAGGCTCCCCCTATCGCTTCCGTCATGTCCAGATAAATCACATCATACCGGTTCAGATGCTCCCGATACCCTTTATCCTCCGCAATCTTTAAATCGTCGAACAGCCCCCTCGAATCACAGGTTTTGTCATAATAAGCGCACATCATCTGCGCCGCGAAAGATTTCCCGAAGCGGCGCGGCCTGCTGATACAGGTCAGGCGCCTGGGCGTGTCGATGGTCTGGTTGATCAATCCAATCAGGCCCGATTTGTCCACATAGATATCATTTCTGATTCCGCTAAATCCGCTGTTGCCGGGATTCAGATAATTTCCCATAGTCCCCTCCCCCTCTCCCGGCTATTTGTCGCCGGACACATATTCCGCCCGGAACTCCCGGTTGATTTCCGCAAGCTCCTTCAGGCCGTCAATATATGGCTGATACATCTCCGCGATTCCGGCGCTGCATCCATCGCAGGCCGCCGAAATATTTCCCAGGGATTCAGCCACGATTCTTTCCCGTTCCTCCCTCGTGGTATCCTGTATCAAATAGCCCATTCCGCTCCTTTCCTTATAGCCCGCTGACATTCTTCCAAAATCAGATATCAGATAAAATCCGCATAAGCTGCGCCTGTGTACATTATACCCCCACCAGACCTATTCCACAATCAGATATTTCAAAAAGGGCATCTGAAAACTCATGGTTTCAGCATCCGTCAGTGAAGTTTTTATCTTCCGGAATAGAAACCCGTATCAAAGTTCCCTGCCCGGGACTGCTCTGCAGGTCGATTTCTCCATTCAGATACTGTACGGCATGTTTCACGATGGAAAGCCCTAAACCCGTACCGCCGGATTCCTTGGAGCGGCTCTTGTCCACCCGGTAAAACCGTTCGAATATCCTTGCCTGATGTTCCGGCGGTATGCCGATTCCCGAATCCTCCACCGCAATCACGGCCTCATTTTCCCGCCTGCTTATGGCCACTTCCACCCTGCCGCCGATTTTGTTATACTTGATCGCATTATCGCAGAGGTTAAATATGATCTCCGTCAAGAGCCGCCGGACGCTTTTTACACTGACTTTTTCCCCTGTCAAAGTCATTTCTATCTCTTTTGCCGCCGCTATATCTGCCAGTCCTGCCATCACGTCAGAGGCCGCTTCATATAAATCGACCTGCTCAAAAGGCATATCGCACCTCTCGTCCAGACTCGATAAACGGATAATATCATCAATCAGCGTTACAAGCCTTCCTGCCTCTGTGCGGATATGCCCTACGAAACGTGTCATATCCTCCGGTTTCACAAGGCCGTTTTCCATCAGTTCCGCACTCCCCATTATGGATTGCAGCGGCGTCTTCAGCTCATGGGATACATTGGCGGTAAATTCCCGCCTGTTCCTCTCCGCAAAAGCCGCTTCCGTTATGTCAAAAGCAAGTACCACCGCCCCGATTACAGAACCCTTCGATTCAATCCGGTTGATGTGGAGCTGGTATTCTTTTCCCTCACGTTCCATACGGATTTCGCTGTGCCCGCTTGAAAGTGCGTCTTGTATGGCACGACTTACATACAGGCTGCGCTCCACTGTCAGAAAGTCTTTTCCTTTACAGGAACGGCTTGTATGGAACAGCTTAAGCGCGGCAGGATTGATGTTCAGAATGATGTTCTTCTCATTCAAAAGCACAAGCCCTTCCGTCATGCCCTGGGTAATCTGTGCAAATTCGTCATTTTTTCTTTGAAGTTCCGACAACTGCATATCAATCTGCCTGTGCTGCTTATTGATACGGTTCAGCAGGGGGGCCAATTCCTCATAAGTATTGTTTTCCAACGGCTTTTCCAGATCAAGGCTGTTCAGCGGCTCCGTGATATGTCTGGAAATATGGCTTGCCAATACTCCCGATAAAATGAGGGTCACGACAACCACGATCAGAATCGGCTGCACCATTCCCAAGACAAGCACCCATATGGTAACGCTGCTGACAGAAATCCGTAATACCGAGCCATCCTTCAGCCGTCTTGCACAGTAAAGTGTTTTCTCCAAAAGCGTGGTGGAATAGCGTGCGCTTTTTCCCTCCTCGTTCCGCAGGGCTTCCTGTATTTCTTCCCTGTCCCCATGGTTCTCCATACCTTCCCCATGGGACTGCGTATCATATAGGACCTCCCCGTTTTCAGCGACCCATGTCAGACGGTACTCCCTTGACTGTAATTCCTCCAGATAGCCCCGCCCATCCTTCTCAACGGCTACGACAGCCAAAGACAGCTCATCCTCCAACTGTTTCCCCTGAACGTCACTGAAATAACGGTAAAGACACCCCACGATGATCACAAGGCTTGCAATCAGGACAGCCCCTGCCACCGCCATGATGGATTGAAAAATTTTCTTTGTCATGCCTGCACCTCTAATCTGTAACCAATTCCGCGCACTGTTTCAATCATTTTCCCGTAATCTCCCAATTTCATGCGCAGGGTACGGATGTGCATATCGACTGTCCTTGTCTCACCCACATAATCGGCGCCCCATATAAGGCCGAAAAGCTGGTCGCGGGTAAACGCAATGCCCGGGCGGGAAAGGAACAGCCTGAGAAGCTCAAATTCTTTTAAGGTAAGCTGGATTCTTTCCCTGTCGATAGCGACCGTATGCTCCTCTAAATTCACCACAAGTTTTCCTGCTTGCAATAGACGATCTACCTCTGTGGGCTTACACCGGCGAAGCACAGCCTTCACACGGGAGACCATTTCCATCATCCCGAAAGGCTTCACAAGATAATCGTCCGCCCCCAGATCAAGGCTCTGGACTTTATCATATTCCATGCCTTTTGCTGTCGCCATGATCACGGGAATCCGGCAAGTGTCAGGATTTCCCTTTAAAAATTTCAGCAGTTCCACCCCGTCCTCCCCGGGCAGCATAATATCAAGGATAATCAAGTCCGGCTTACTCCCGGATAAAGCGCCGCGAAAGGCGCGGGCATCCGAAAAGCCCTCTGCCTCAAAATCAGTGGAATGAAGCGTATATACCTCAATATCCCGAATGCCGGCATCATCCTCTACACACCATATCTTCATAGGCCCGCTCCTAAAAATCGACTGTTTTTTTGTGTTCTCCCGTCACGGAAAAAGCCACCCACTCCGCGATATTTACCGCATGATCCCCGATGCGCTCAAAATATTTGGCGATCATCAGTAAATCCAGCGCATACCCTCCGTCTGTGGGTTTTTCTGCTATCAGTTTCATCAACGACGACTTGACCTGTAAAAACAAATCGTCAACCACATCGTCACGTTCCATCGCCGCACCGGCCAATAGGATGTCCTGTTTTACAAAAGCATCGATGCTCTCTGTGACCATTCGGCTGGCCGCATCTGCCATGAACCGGATTTGTCCGCACTCCCCGCCGGTCCTTCCGCCAAGAAACGGGATGATTTCCGCGATATCCGCCGCCTGAGTTCCGATACGCTCCATATCGGTAATCATTTTAAGGGCTGCGGAAATCTGCCGCAGATCCTTTGCCACAGGCTGTTGCTGTAGCAGCAGTTTCAGGCACAGTGTTTCAATCGTGCGTTCCATGTGGTTGATTTCCCCGTCAAGGGATAAAACCTTATCCGTCAGCTTCACTTCGCCTGTCGTCAGTGCCTTTGAAGCAATGGCGATCGCTTCCTCACACATGGCCCCCATCCTCGTAAGCTCCTGATTCAGCGTGGCAAGCTGCTGGTCAAAACGGCTTCTCATCATCCAAACCTCCCCGTAATATAATCCTCTGTCCGTTTATCTTTCGGCTGCTCAAACATCTTTTCCGTATTTCCATATTCGATTAAGCCGCCCAGGAGAAAGAAAGCCGTATTATCGGAAATCCGCACAGCCTGCTGCATATTGTGCGTTACGATGATAATAGTATACTGATTCTTCAGCTCCATTGCAAGCTCCTCTATTTTCGATGTGGAGATTGGGTCAAGGGCGCTTGTAGGCTCATCCATCAGAAGGACATCCGGTTCCACCGCCAGTGCACGGGCAATGCAGAGCCGCTGCTGTTGGCCTCCCGACAGTCCCAATGCCGATTTCTTCAGCCTGTCTTTTACTTCCTCCCAGATTGCGGCCCCGCGCAGGGAATGTTCTACGATATCGTCCAGTTTTGCCTTGGCTTTGATTCCATGGGTCCTGGGCCCATAAGCGATATTGTCATAAATGCTCATGGGAAAGGGATTCGGCTTTTGAAAGACCATGCCGATGCTGCGGCGGAGTTCATTGACATCAACATCCGCGTCAAAAATATTCTGATTCCTGTACCATACTTCACCTGTCGTCCTTGCACCGGCGATCAGGTCATTCATTCGATTCAGGGATTTGAGAAAAGTGGACTTTCCGCACCCGGAGGGGCCGATCAGGGCTGTAATGCTCCGCTCCTCAATCTCAATATTGATATCTTTCAAAGCCTGTGCACTGCCATACCAGAGGCACAGGTCCTTTACCCTCATGACAGGATTCATAGGTTCCTCCTTTTCCGGAAGCAACTGCCCGCCAGTGTGGCCGAAAGATTGATACATACGGTCAAGATCATCAGGATAGCGGCAATTGCAAAGGCGATTCCAAATTCTCCGTTTTCTTTTGCATAGACATATAATGCCACGGTCAGCGTCGCCCCCGGGCTGCCAAGCCCTTCCAAAATCCCGTTCAGGGCATGGGCAAAACCGGCCGTAAAAAGAAGCGCCGCCGATTCCCCGAGTATCCGTCCCACTGACAGGATACATCCCGTTATCACACCATCCATACAACCGGGAAGCACAACGGTATAGATCACGCGCCATTTTCCGGCCCCAAGTCCGAAAGCGCCCTCGCGAAAGCTTGCCGGCACCGTTTTCAGGCTCTCCTGTGTGGTGCGCATGACAGTGGGTAGATTCATGATCGCCAGCGTAAACGCCCCTGCCAGGAGGGAAGTCTTCATACCAAAAAACCGGCAGAAAAACAGCATACCGACAAGTCCGTAAATAATGGACGGAATTCCGGACAAGGTTTCGGCGGCATACTCAATCATGTCTACCAACTTCCTGTTTTTCGCATATTCCGTCAGGTAGACAGCCGCGCCTGCTCCAAGGGGGAGGACAAATACCAATGTCGCGGCCACGATATAGACTGTGTTCAGAATATCCGGCAAAATCCCTATATGCTCAGACAGATAGCTGGGCTTCGTGGCGATCAGTTCCCATGACACATTGGGCAGTCCTTTATACAATACATAACCGATTAAAAATACTACCAGTGCGCAAGTGATACTTACGGAGATTCCCATCAACGCATCCATGACGGCAATATAGGTTTTCCTTTTCAGGGAAATGGATTGTTTTTGCATTTTATTTACTCCTGTTTCAAAAAGAAATTCAATGCGGCATTGATCAGCATGATGAAGAGGAACAGCACCAGTGCAATGGAAAACAATGCCTGTTTTTGCAGACTGCCGTCAGCCGCATAAGACATTTCACTTGCCACAGCGGTGGTAAGGAAGCGGACGCTCTGAAAAAGGTCCGGCATATTGGGCGCGTTCCCCGCCACCATCATAACCGCCATGGCCTCGCCGATGGCCCTGCCCACGCCTAACACCACAGCAGCCGCAATGCCGCTTTTCGCTGCCGGGACAGATACCCGGAAATATGTTTCAATCGGCGTCGCGCCAAGGGCGAGAGAGGCGTCCTCATATTCCTTTGGAACCGCCTCCAATGCCGTGAGCGATACCTTGATAATGGACGGCAAAATCATAATGGCAAGCACAATAATGGCTGCAAACAGGCTGGCTCCGTCCGGGATGCGGAAGGCGATCCGTATCCCCGGAACAAGCACCATCATGCCTACAAGTCCGTAAACCACGGAGGGGATTCCTGCCAGCAGGCTGACTGCCGCCTCCATCACAGCCTTCCCCTTTGGCGGCGCAATCTTAGCGAGATAAACTGCTGTCAGCAAGCCGATGGGCACTCCGATCACGATGGCGCCAGCCGTACCGTAAACGCTGGTAAGGATGAACGACAAAATCCCATACCGGGGCTGTGCTGCCGTGGAAGCCCATTCCTTCCCGAAAAGGAAATCCAAAATGCCTATTTTGCGGACAGCCGGAATCCCGGATATCACAAGGTAAACGGTAATCAGAAGCACACAGCCCACCGTAATCATGCCAAGTATCAGGAATATGCCATGTATGGCATTCTCCATGAAGCGCTTTCTGTTCTTCATTTGACTCACCTTTCAACCCCCTGAATCGTCCGCAGGCTTATTCATTTACCGGTACAGCGCCCGCGGATGAGATAATCTCATTTGCTTCCGATGAAGTAATATAATCAAAGAACTTCTGCGCTGTTTCTGAGAGGTCTGTGCTGCTTTTTGTCACCAATACAAAAGGACGCTGTACTACATAGCTTCCGTCTTTCACGGTATCTTCCGTAGGCGCAATGCCGCCCACCAGAAGCGCTTTAACCGTCTCCTTTACAGACGCAAGGGAGGCATATCCGATCGCCGCAGGATTACCTGCCACCGCCCCCATCACATCTCCGGTAGATGTCAGCTCCTGGCGGTATTTGCAGGCATCTTCTGTACCTGTGATGGATTCAAAGCCATCCCTTGTGCCGCTCCCTGCCTCACGGCCAATGAGGACAATTTCCAGATCATTGCCGCCTATGTCCTTCCAGTTCGTTATTTCGCCCATGTAAATCTTTCCAATCGTATCAAGGGCAAGGTCATTTACCGGATTTTCAGGATTTACAATGACGGCAATGCCATCCAGGGCAAGTACCGTTTCAGCCAATCCCTGGGCTTTTTCTTCGTCCTTCAGATTGCGGCTGGAAAGGCCGATGTCGCAGCGCCCTTCTGCCACTGCCGTAATGCCGGAGCCGGAACCGGTGGGATTATAGGTAAAGGTCACGCCGGAATTGTTTTCCTCAAAGGATTCTCCCAAAGCGCCGATTACCTTTTCCATAGAGGTCGAGCCATCCGTAGATACTGTGCCGCTGTCTTTTTTCCCACATCCTGTCATAGCTGCGAGCATGAGCGATCCAATCGTGATGAGAGCGGTAAACTTTTTCATGATAAGCCTTCTCCTTTTCTTTGCGGTATTTTGTTTTTCATATATGATGATAGGCGTTGCCTGTAAAATAAAAAATACAGGTTTTGTCAAATTTTTGTAAAATCGGCATGTATATCGCATAAATTGTGCAACTAAAATCCTGGTGCAGGTGGGGGTACAGTGCGTATAAGAATTGAATTCAGAAATGCAAAAAACGCTATAAGAAGGTACATCTTCCGGGATTTCATCATCCGGTAAATTCTTTACAACTTCTTCACTTCCGGCGGCAGTCGCCGCATCATAATACCAGCCTGCACGGAACGCCACCCCGCCAGGCAGCTTTCGATCTGCTCCCTGGCAAGGTATTCCGGCGGCCTCTGTTCCTGCCGCAAAAGGCCGGGGCTCTCTATATCACCCGCATATCCGCAGCATCTCCCGCGCAAGCTGGCAGTTCTCCTCCTCCAGGGCAAGCGACTGCTCCAGCAGGGCAATCTGTTCCCTGCGCAGCCCCGATGTGGACGCGCCGGATGCCTTTACGGTATTGTACGCAATTTCGCACGCAGAAGAACGGCTCGCCCTGCTCCGGAACGCCGCTGCTGCGTCGGCGATGGCCTGACAGTTCTCCGCCATCTTTTCCAGCCGCTCCCGGCCCGTTTCCGGAACCAGGGAAAGGTTCTCCCGCAGCCAGTCTGCCGCCACGCGCCTGGAGTCCGCCAGTGTCCCCAGCATGTTGTCGTTTACGCTCAGGCGTCTTTGGACATTCTCCCTGTCGTGTTCCAGCCGGAAGTCCTCCTCCCTGGAAAGCCCCTTTATCCATGCCCTGTAGGCATCCTTTCCCTGATGATAGCCCCGGCTCTCCTCCGCCTCAAAAGAACCGATCAGCGCGGCCAGAGAGGCTTTCAGGATATCCATGGGAGATTTCCGCTCCCCCTTTTCCCCGAAATGGGCGATGAGGAAGGGCCAGAAATCGCTG
>NZ_CAPDXS010000112.1:12288-18138 GCF_948601915.1 uncultured Acetatifactor sp.
TGTAAAGGTATCCTCCATTCTCTTCAAAGACCATCCGATAGTCTGACCGGGTCTGACGCTGCGCATCGCTGTCCGACTGCCCCTGACGCTTCCTCTGTGTCCCGCCATCCGGCTCCGGCTGTCCCCCTGCTGCCTGCGCCCTTCCATCCGCAGGTTTCCATCCGCCCTGTGATTCCAGGGCATCGAGGATTTCTTCATCGAAATAAGTGCGGCACAGAAAGCGGTTCCCGTTGTCGGTATACCCCGTGATGATCCCCCACTCGGGAGCCACGCGCAGGTTGATGGCAAGCACCGGCCTGCCTTTTCGGATATCCTCCATGATGGCCTGGCGCTCCGCCTTCCTCTCCTGCTTTTCCAGCCTCTCCACCATGCGGAAATCGTAGCCGATGGCGCTGTACAGGGGCCCGGCGTAATCGTAGGCCACAAGGGCGTCCGTACAGCTATAGTCCCAGACATCGGTGAAACAGGTGCGATAACAGGCCCCGCTCATTCCCATGATCTGCTCATAGGTGTAAGGCTCCCCCATATAGGTGAGGGCCGCCCGGAGCGCGCCCGCCCAGGGGCTTTCCAGGCCCTCTGTCCCCTTCTTCCAGGACAGAGGCTTCACATTTTCCAGTATGCATTTCGAATCATCCCGCAGCAGGAGCCTCGTGCCATGGTTCCCGTAATAGACGGTCTGGTTTTCCGGGCAGCTCAGCACATGGATTCCCTCCCCGTTCAGGTAAATCAGCGTCAGATATTCCGTGTCGTCGCTTGCGGTGCTGCTGGGGAAGGTCTCATGGTTCACCGGTATCCTGTCCCATTTGAAATACGCATAGTGCTCTATCTTCTGCATGGCGGAGGCGTATTCCTTCCCGTTCCCATAGTAAGCGCCCACGATCCGGAAGGTTTCCTCCGGCCCAAAGCCCGCGCTTTTCCTGTCCAGGGTCAGGTTCTCGTTCTGCAGTGCGTAGGAAAAGCCCACGCCCTCCGGCGTCTGGAACTTGACGGTCAGGACTTTCAGGCGGTCGCTTTCCAGGGAGGCGCCGGTGAAAGTCTGGTTCACATAGATGTCCAGCACATTGTCCCGCACCAGGTTGTCCAGGAAGCGGGTCACGGGCACTTCCGTCTCTCCGTCCGTGTACACTGCCTCCAGGATGAAAAGCTCCCTGGGGCACAGCAGGCTGTCGATGCTGCAGTCCAGCGCTTCCGCCAGGGCAGGAAGGATGGCCGTCTCCGGCAGGCACTTGGCGTTCTCCCATTTGGATACGGCCTGGGGGCTGACCTGCAGCCGCTCCGCCAGAGCCTCTCCTGTGTATCCCCGCTCCCTGCGCAGGGATGCAATCCTTCTTGCGATTTTTTCCAAATCCATCATAGTGTTTTACCTCCAATCTGTTTTCAGCGCTGTGAGTTTGTAATAGAATCCATAATAGGTTTCTATTATCTAAGTGCTATTGTAGGCAAAGTCACCGGGATTTACCAGGTATGTCAGGTGAAGCGGATGCGGAAAATATCAACCTGGAGTTGAAAGGATTGGCCGATGCAAGCCCGTACCCTGCGCCAGCTTCCAATGGAACGAAACCCTCTTTTGGATGAAATACCACGAAATTTCAGGTATCCGCCCTCCTTCCCAGCCGCACCTCGCAGTCCTTACGGTAGAAGGAGACCCCATAGCATCCGATTTTCCGATACCCTTCCGTCCGCAGCTCGTCCATATATCTTTTGTCATAAATCTGCTTCAGCGCCTTCTCCGCGTCGGCTTCCAAATCATCGATGGAGGCGGAGACCTTCAGCTCCAGCACAAAGGCCCTGCCCCGCAGGGACGGGCTACGCACCATGATATCCGACCGCCCATTACCAGATTCTCTGTTGGACTTCACCAGATAGTCCTGGCTCTGGCTCAGAATTCCGGCCAGGAAGCCGTGGTAGAAGTTCTCCGCACTGTCATAAAAGCTGATGGTGGGGAAAAGCTGGCCGTTCAAAATATCCGTCATCTTCTCCGCGTCCCCCTCCTCCATGGCCCGGTACAGGTCCCGGAAGTCCTGCTTCTCTATGCTCTTCCGGAACCATCCCAGAATCGTGTTCTGGTAGATTGTCTTCACTTCTGTGTTCGGGATGCAGACCCGCAGGAAAGACAGCGGGTCGCGGAAATACTCACTTTTTTTCGTCAAATATCCTGTGAAATACAGAAAATTCCACAGATTCTCCCCACTGGCATGCATGTCCTCATAGGTGACTTCCTCGTGCACCTGGATGTCCAGTGTCCCGCCGTTCAGGAGCGTCTCAATCTGTCCCTTCGTCTCCCGGTCGGCTCTGGCAATCATGTCCTTGATGATGTCGTTAGAGCTGGTGTTGATCCAGTAGGGACGCGGGAAAGCGTCCACATCCGAATATAAATCATACAGGAACTTTATGACGCTCCATGGATTGTAAACTTGCGTATCTCCAAAGGTATACCCGTCATACCATTCTTTCATGGTCGGGAAACGGTTTTCCGCTCCATAATAAGCCATGCTCTGCAGCACCTCAGATTCGGTGAATCCGAAGTGCTCGCTATATTTTTTATCCAGAACGGAGATAATGTTCAGATGGTTCAGTCCCGTAAAAATGCTCTCCTTCGAAATTCTAAGACAGCCTGTAATCACAGCAAACCGGAGATTGTCGTTGGTCTTCAGACCGGACTCGAACAGGGAGCGGACGAAATCCACCATCTCCCCATAAAATCCCCTGAAATACGCATTCTCCAGCGGCACATCGTATTCGTCGATCAGAATGACCGTATTTTTCCCTGTGGCCTGGTGCAAGCACTTGCTCAGGAACTTCAGCGCACCGGAATATTCGTCCTGCCCCGCCTCTCTCCCGGCGATTTCCCGAAACTTGCGCTTATCCTCCTCGTCCAGAGCCCCGCTCTCCAACACGTAACGATGGCGCTTGAACTCCTCCGCGATCTCCTCTTTCAGCTTCGCATAGGCGGATTGGAACGTGGCCTGCTTGGCCGATTTCAGGGTCAGGTTGATGACTGGATATGTCCCCATCTCACCCGTATAGCCCTCCCCGGCCTCCATGATCTTCAGGCCCTGGAAAAGCGCCTTGTTCCGGGCGTTCTTTTCCGCATCCCCGGTATCCTCAAAGAAGTACCGGAGCATGCTCAGGTTCAGCGTCTTGCCGAAGCGCCTGGGGCGGGTGAACAGGTTCACTTCCCCCTTTAAGTCCAGCAATTCTTTTATCAACATAGTTTTATCGATATAGTAATAGCCGTCTGTTATTACCCGTTCAAAATTATCTACCCCTATCGGCAATGCTTTCTTCATCATCGCACCTCCCCACCTTACTCCGCCCGTTTCCCCAGCCGAACCTCGCAGTCCTTCCGGTAAAAAGAGATTCCATAGCAGCCGATTTTCCGATACCCTTCTGTCTGCAGTTCATCTATATACTTTTTATCGTATATCTGCCGCAGGGCCTTTTCCGCATCGTTCTCCAGGTCATGGATGCTGTCCGAGACCTTTACTTCCAGGACAAACGCCCTGCCCCGCAGGGACGGGCTCCTTACACAGATATCCGAGCGCCCATTGCCCGACTCCCGGTTGGACTTCACCAGATAGTCCTGGCTCTGGCTCAGGATTCCGGCCAGGAACCCGTGGTAGAAATTCTCCGCACTGTCATAGAAACTGATGGTAGAGAAAAGCTGGCTGCTTAAGATTTCCCCCATCTTTTCCGCATCCCCGTCCTCCATGGCCCGGTACAGATCCCGGAAGTCCTGCTTCTCTATCCTCTTCCGGAACCACCCCAGAATCGTGTTCCGATAGATTGTCTTCACTTCCGTATTGGGGATGCGCAGCTGCAGGAATGTCGACGAATCGCGGAAATCCTCACTTTTTTTCGTCAGGTACCCTGTGAAATAGAGGAAATTCCACAGATTCTCACCACTGGCCTGCATATCCCCATAGGTGACCTCTTCATGCACCTGTATCTCCAGGGTTCCGCCGTTTAAAAGCGTCTCAATCTGCCCCTGCGCCTCACGGTCAGCTCTGGCGATCATGTCCTTTATGATGTCGTTGGAGCTGGTATTGATCCAATAGGGGCGCGGGAAAGCATCAACCTTCGCATACAAATCGAACATATAGTTTATGACGCTCCATGGATTATAGACCTCCGTGTCCCCGAAAGTGTATCCGTCATACCATTCCTTCATGGTCGGAAAACGGCTCTCCACACCATAATATTCCATCATCCGCAGCACCTGGGATTCCGTGAACCCAAAATGCTCGCTGTACCTCTGGTCCAGCACTGAAATAATCCTTAAATGGTTCAGTCCCGTGAAAATACTCTCTTTTGAAATCCGAAGACATCCTGTAATCACCGCAAACTGCAGATAGTCGTTGGTCTTCAGCCCCGCCTCGAACAGCGAGCGGATAAAGCTCACCATCTCCTCGTAAAAGCCGCTAAAATATGCATTCTCCAGCGGCACATCGTACTCGTCGATCAGCAGAACCGTATTTTTCCCCGTAACCTTGAACATGCACTTACAGAACAGCTTTAGCGCCCCCCTCAGCTGCTTTTCGTCCACTTTCTCTTCCGCGACGCTCAGGTATTGCTCATACTCATTGGGAGTCAGAAGTTCCCTGCCCCGTTCCAAGATATCCCTGTGCCTGTCAAATTCAGATGCGATTTCACACCGCATCATATAGCAGGCAGTGTCGTAATCTTCCTGTTTCGCCGACTTCAGCGTCAGGTTGAGCACCGGACAGCTTCCCATCTGCTCTATATATTCCTCTCCGGCCTCCATGATTTTCAGTCCCTGGAAAAGCGCCTTGTTCCGGGCATTCTTTTCCGCATCCCCGGTGTCCTCAAAGAAATACCGGAGCATGCTCAGGTTCAGCGTCTTGCCGAAGCGCCTGGGACGGGTGAACAGGTTCACTTTCCCTCTTAAATCCAACAATTCTTTTATAAAAATGGTTTTATCTATATAGTAATATCCTGTTTTTATGACATCTGCAAAATTATCTACCCCTATCGGCAACGGTTTCTTCATCACTACACCTCCTCGTCCAGCCACATGACATTATTATACCTTGTTTTTGTGCGCCTGGCGCACATGGAATCAAAAGTGGGCACTCTGTCCTTCTGTGTCAATATTATACCCTGTTCCACCCCGATGCACAATCCATTATTTCTCCCCACTTGTCCGAAAGATGCCCTGTACCATGAGACGTCCCAGCAGTCTCCCGCACCCTCATCCACCCTGCCCTAACTGCCTCGCATGCTTTTTGAAGAAATCCTCCCTGGGCTTTGGCAACTTCCGTTCATGCCGGGCCAGATTCCCTGTATAGGAAAAAATCGGTTCCAGCCCATGAACCTACAACTGCCCTCTGCGGAGCCTGAAAACCACGTCAGCCTCTTGAATGCCGTCCACATTGGGAAGCATGATATCCAGAACGATCAGTTCCATGGGGTTCTGCTGAAAAAGGCGCAGCGCCTCCAGACCGTTGCAGGCCGAAAATACCGTGTGGCCCGCATCGGTCAGATAGTCGCTGACCAGATTGTTCGTCGTCACATCGTCCTCCACAACCAATATCCCTGCCATATCGCCCCGCCTCCTGTCATTCCTGTGCCTCCTGTGTGCGCCGCCAGTGCGGATTTTCCTCCCCATACCTCTCTATCCTGCAATGATGCCGCCTTTTCCTTGCCGACGCATTCCAGTCATAACTGCTTCCCACCAAAAGAATATCTCACGCGCCTGTGGCGAATCTGCTCCTTTCATTATACCCCCGCTGGCACTTTCTACAATCAAATATTTCAAATGGAGCATCTAGCAGTTTATACTGCTTAACGATTTCACTTGCAATGAAACCAGACTGCATAACGCTGACT
>NZ_CAPDXS010000113.1:0-13070 GCF_948601915.1 uncultured Acetatifactor sp.
TCCCTTTTATTTTTAGTCTGCTCCCTCCCTCTGCCAATAATAATTATACACTAACTTCGGTTCCCGGAACCCCCCCGGAACCCCCTTCACCTCTCATTCATATACAGCCCCACCCGATTGTCGATCAGCCCTGTCACCGTCTCCAGCGACTTCTGCCCGTGGAAATATGCGGCCGTCTCCTCCTGGATGATGTTCATGACCTCCTCGTCCTGCCAGGCGGGCCTGGCAAGGCCGATCAGCCTCCTGAGTTCCTCCACCTCCTCCGGAAGCGGTACATAGTAGTGCTTCTCATAGAGGCTGCCATCTGGCATCATAAATGCTTCTGTTTTTGTGGGTCTCCGAACCGGGTTCCCCTTGCTGTCCTTTTCGGTCTCTCCCGACTGCCAATCCACCTTGTAGGGATCCTCCATGGATTCTGCCAGCAGCTCCTCCAGCTTTTCCTTTTTCGTCGGAAATCCTTCCGCAAATGTCAGGATTCCTTCCGCTTCGCTGTCCTGAAGCGCCTCCAGGAAGTCCCATGCCCCTTCTTTTTGAGGGGACTTCGCAAAAATGGCGTATGCGCCCCCGGCGCCGTCCAGCCTGTGCCCGGAGCTGCCGTCCATGGTGGGGTAACCGATGAACGTCACGTCCTTCCAGCCGAATCCCTCATACACATAGCTGATTTCGTCCGGACTGACCAGATTTACCGGATATAACAGGACTTTTCCCTTGTTGTAGCGGTCATTGATCTGGTCATGATCCTCTCCCTCCCTTTCCTCCAGGGGAAAGCGGTTGGAAAATTCCAGAATCCTGCCAAATTCCTCGGAAGCAAAGCTACAGGTACCTGCCTCCCAGTCCATAAAATAAGACAGGTTCATCTTCAGGCAGAAGTCAAGCACATCCGCTTTGGTGGCAGATGCCAGCAGCTTGTTCTCCGGCCTGCTCTCCGCCAGTTCCATCATCTCCTCCAGCGACCATGCCGTCTTCCCGCCCACCAGGTCGGAGCGCACCGCCACGGTCCTTATGCAGAAGGTATTCGGCAGGGAGAGGAGCTTTCCGTCAACCGTATAAGCCTCCAGCACCGCATCCACGAAATCTTCCTTTTCCAGCTCACTCTCCTCCAGAAAGCGCGTCAGATCCTCCAGCACTCCTTTGGAGGCGAAGCTGCCCAGGCTGCCATACTGCAGATTGACGATGTCCGGACAGTTGCCGGATACGATGTCCAGGTTCAGATTGGCGCTGGCTTCCTTGATTGTCTGCCCTGAACCTAACATATTATCCCAGTACTGCTTTATCTTAATCCGATAAGGACCTCCCTGGGTTGTAAGCCAAAGCCGCTTTCCGCAGACTGTCATTTCGCGACACCACGCCCAGGGTAACGGTTTCCCGCCGGGGCGCTCCCCGCCCGTCTGTCTCCCGGATCAGGGCTATCCTCACCCCCGGATCTTCCCAGAACAGCACAGCCGTGCTGCCATCCTCAAGCCTTGTAAATCCCAGCAGACGCTCCGTGTCCAGGTCGCAGTCCTGCCACTCTACCACGTCAGTCAGGGTATCCAGGCTCGCTGCCCCCCAAAGCATACCTCTTAAAACCCCATCCGCCAACCCCGCCCTCGCCGTTACAGAGATGGCCGTTCAAAGCCGTATACGGAGAACCCGGCAAGCTCCGCCGGCAGTCCCCAGGGCTGTTTTTCACGCAGGGATAGCCGTACTCCGGACGCAATGCAGCTGCATGGGACGGAAATCGTTCCCAGCAGGGTCTCTCTCTCCGCCACAGGAAGAGCTGTCCACGCTCCCTTTTCAAAGACCTCAACCGAATAGGACAGAGGAAAATCCCCGGCCACCTGGGGCATGGAAAACTCGATCCGGCTGATATAGCTCTCCCGGCCCAGGTCTATGGTCAGCGAGACAGGCCACTGTACCTTTGCCGCTTTCCACACTGTGTCCAGCCTGCCGTCCGTCAGGTTGGCGTAAGGGTATGCCGGGTCTGCCTCCATGCTGCCGGTCACCTGCAGGCCCAGCGCCAGGTTCACGGGCTCGGAAACCGCCTGATAGGCCTTGTCTCTCTCCATGGCCGTCTGGGAGTATTCCCGGAAAACCTTTTCCGCCAGCATTTTCAGGCTATCCCCGGAAGCGGCGTGCTCTGGCGCATCCTCCCTCGTCTTTCGGTTGGCCCACGCCCATTCCATGGGAAAATACGCGAAGGGCTCCGGCTCCCTGCCTGTCTTCAGGCTGTCCGTATACCGCCGGACGAAGTCCTCCCACCGTTTCAGGCAATAGCTCTCCGTGACCCCGGCCCATTGGCGGTTGGAATAATCCAGCAGACAGTCCTCGCTGTTCTGATAATCCCCCCATGTGGTGATCAGCGCCCTGGCGTTGAACTCAAAGAGATCCTTTTCCTGTTCGTCCGCCCCTGCCAGCACGCTCCTGGAAGCCTGAATCCAATTCTCCAGGGTAAAATCAGGGCAAAAGCCCAGTATCCTGTCCTCCAGCCGAATCAGGTCCAGGAACTTTCCGGAAAGCTTCTCAAACAAATCCAGATTCCTGCCATAATATGCCGCCATCATCTGCCGGTGTAGGCTGTTGGCCGCGTTGGAGAGGATCTGCTTCGCCACATCCACCAGGTCGTACCGGAATGTTTCCGAATCCTGATAATCGTCGTAGGCCGCAATCAATTCCGGCAGGGCCTGTTCCAGGGCCTTCTGGTCATATTCAAAGGCGCTGTGCCCCCAGGTGGAGGCGGAGCGGAAGGTCTCCGAGGGCCTTGCGTTTATGACGGATTCCCCTGCCCCCTGGGCGTACATGTCCTTTTTCCAGTACGCCGTGTGCAGCAGGATGTCCCAGGCCCGCTCCAGATGGCTGTCGCTCCCGCCGTACCGGGACTTCGCATACTCCCGCACATACTGTCCGCAGTCAACGGGCCCGTCCTCCCAGGCCATATCGAAGAGCAGGTCGTACATGACGGGGCCGCTGTCGAAGGCCTCCGGCGCGGCGCCGATCCCCTTCATATAGGAGCTGCCCTGCCAGGCGGCGGGGATGTCCCTGGCCAGAGTGACTACATCGCCGTCTACGCCCATGCGGCCGCCGAAATTGTGCACCATGCTCCAGATCCAGGGGACTTTGTGGCGCTCCATCATTGCGTGATAGGGCCTGCGGTCCGCCTGGAGATCCAGTACCAGGGCCTGCTCCGGCCTGCAGAGGCCGCTGAGCTTTGCATCCGTGATCTGCCCCTGCCACTGCATCAGGAGCCACACAGCCTGCGGGTCGTGTTCCAGCATCTTGCGCTGGACCCGGTGGTAGACGGCGGTAGGATTCATATCCCCCATCTTCCCGCCCTCGTGGAAAGGATCCACGGCGTAATAATGGGTGATGGGGCCGAAGACCTCCTCCTGCTTGGCATAAAAGGTATCCGCGGCCGGGCCAAAGCAGTCCTTTCCCTCGGAGCCGCATACCCACAGCATGGCGGGACGGGAGAAGCCGCACCAGAGCCCCTGCTCAATCACGGAGGCCTCCGGATGCTTTGCCCCGAAATCCCCGGGCACCATCCCGGCGAAGCCCATCAGCACGGGCCGAATTCCGAAAGCCTGCATCCGGTCGTGCATCCTTCTGGCCAGCTCCACCCGCTGTTCGAACCATTTCCCCGGCAGCGGGCCGCCGAATCCGGACATATTCTGCATGAAGAACCAGGGGAGATACGCCGGCCCCGGAATGTACGCCCCAATCTCCTCCTCCGAATAGCCGTACTCCCTCAGGAACCTTCTCTGCACCTCCTCCTGGCCCACGATGTCCAGCATCAGGTTCACCCCGTTCAAGGCGAACCAGTCCAAAAGCGCCTCGTATTCCTTCCAGCCCCAGAATGCCATGGTATAGCTGTAGGTGCAGAAATTCAGCGCATAGCGGACGTCATAGCTGGTGCTCCGCCGGATCCTGCCTGTCAGGGCAGGCAGCCGCTGGGGCATCTTTATATTGCTGACAAAAAGCGGGTTGAAATTCACCAGCGCGTATTTTTTCAGGTAATGATTCAGGCCGGAGGCCATGGAAATGCCGTTCGGCCCGCAGATGACTATCCTGTTGTCCTCTTGCTGAAGCTCAAAAGCGTCATTGCCGTTCGCGCTGTGGATGTCCTCCTGCCGAAAGACGAAAGAGTCCCTCCACCGCTCCCCGATTACCCGGCCCACTAAGTCCGACAGCGCCCGCAGCATCTTCCCCTGTCCGTATGCCGGATTGTCCTGAACCCTCCGGTATTCCTCATACCATGGCGTCTCCCGAAATGCTTTTATCATACCTCTCTGCCTACCTTTCTCGCCTGCTTCTTTCTGTGGCCAATCCCCTGCCCAGAGGCATCGCATCCCCTCAGTCCACAGTCCCCATGGACGCAAGGATGCCCTCCAGCCATTCCCTGTACCGCTCCCTGACGATGTCCGGGCTCACTATCTCCACATCCCGCCCGATTCCCGCAAGCCACCCGAAGAACTGGCCGCTGACCATCACTTTAGCCCTGACCCGGAACCTTTCATCCGGCATCTGCCGGATATCCGCCTCTCTGCCGAAGCGGTCCAGCACCACGCCCACCAGCCGGTTAGGGAGCTGCAATGTCACCACGGCCTCCTCCCCGCCGTACATGCCGAAAATCTGATTGGTGTACAGGGCCAGATCCACCTTCTCGAACTGCTCCAGCCCCTCCCTGGCCTCCCTGCACACCTCCACCTTGCCCATCTTGTCCACCCGGAAGTGCTTCATGCAGGCGTCCCTGCCGTCATAGGCCGCCAGGTAATAGTTCTCGTCCTGCCAGATCAGCGCCCAGGGGCTTACCGTCCTCTCGCTGTTGGCCCGGGGGACCAGCTCCTTTTTCAGGTTCCATTCCAGATACCGGAAGGAAATCTGGCGGTTCTCCTGGATGGCCCGGTGGATATTGTCGATGCTGTAATAGATGCTCTCGTTCTCCGTCTTGATCCGCCCGGCCACGTAGACCTGGCGCTGCAGCTTTCCGGCATCGTGCTTCCCGGCCATCTGCTCCAGCTTCCCGATCAGGCTGCGGGACTTCTTGGTGGTGAGGAAACGGGAGGACTGCACCGCGTCCACCAGGAGCTTCAGCTCCGCCAGCTCGAACTCCCTGCCCGCCATGTAATAGCCGCCGCCCAGACGGCTGTGGACCTGGACGATATCGTAGCCGAAGTCGCACAGCTTTTCGATATCATCGTAGACACTCTTGCGCTCGGAGTGGATGCCGTTGGCCTCCAGATGGGCGATGATGTCCGCCGTGCTGGCGGGATGATGCTCGTCCGTGTTCTCTGACAAAAATTTAACAATGTACAGCAGCTTCAGCTTCTGCCCCGACGCTCTGGCCATATCTTTCCATGTCCTTTCTGTCGTCTATTTTTCGTCTATTTTCTGTCATCTGTTCTCTGTCGTCTCTAAAGCAGGGCGCTTGGCCATGGCGGCTTTCACGCCCTGCCATGCAGGCTGCATATAAATTCTGCCGTAGTGAGCAGTCACTGCGGCAGGCCCAAAATGTCATATATCTTATGTAAGTCGCTGATTTCGTAGTCCGGCCTGCAGCCCGCCCCCAGGACTTCGTCCATAGTCCCTGCGCCTCTCCGATACCAGCAGGTGGGAATCCCGGCCTGTACCCCGCCCTTGATGTCGCTGGTCAGGCTGTCCCCTACAATCAGGATCCGGGACTTGTCCTTCTCTTCCACATGGGACAGGCAATGGTCGAAAAACTGCCTCTGCGGTTTAGGGCTTCCGATCTCCTCGGAGATGAAGACACCGTCCATGACCTCCGACAGCCCCGACAGCTTCAGCTTGCTCCTCTGGGTGGAGGTGACACCGTTGGTGATGACGTACTGCCTCACTTTTCCCCGCAGACTCCTGCAGATGGCCAGGGAATCGTCCAGGAAGGAGAAGGTGCTTCCCAGCCCGGCCTGGTATCCGGCCCGGAAGCCCTCCACGTCCACGCCCTCTATCCCCAGCTTTTCGAACAGCAAAAGAAAGCGTCCCGTCAGCAACTGTTCCTTCGTCACTTCCCCCAGCTCGAGGCGCTTCCAGTAGTCGTCATTGATCTGTGTATACAGCGCAAGCTCCGCCTCCGTCATTTCCCTGCCGATAGAGCGGAAGCATTCCGAAAGGGCATGCCTTTGGGAATACGCAAAATCCAGGAGCGTATCGTCCACATCCCAGAAAATCGTGGTGAACCTATTCATTGCCCCCCTTAATGGAAGCTACAGCCGCTTCCTGCGCCGCCTTCTTCTTCGCCATGGTAATCCCGATGGCAGTGGCTACTCCCGCAACTACCACGATGACAAGCATCACCATAAAATAAGACATGAATGAATTCAGAAAACTAACTAGCATGATTCCATACTTCCTTTCTAAAGCACTATCCCTCGTTTTATATAGAGCCTTCCACCAGAACAGTATACCAGATATTGTGTCTCTGCGTCAAGATGGATTTCATTCTTGGGCAGGGTTGTTTCACGAAACATCACTAACCGTGCCAACGGCGCCGCATCAGGAATTCCCGCAGCACGTCTTCCCTGATGCAGCGTTCTATAGCCTTGTCAATCGCTTTTCCCAAATCCTTCTCCGAATCCTTCCCCAGGTACTCCCGCATATGACCTACAAAGAGCATATATTGCCCTAAGACCGGGCATTCCGACAACAGCTTCCGGTTCTTCCCCGGATTGATGTTGTAGACAGTACAGGTCGGCTCCAACTCCGGCTTTTTTACCCCGGTTTCTCCATCAGCATCAAGGAGCCCTCTTGAACCTGGGCATCGCCCAACCTCAGTTCCCCTCACTCTCATTTCTCCCCCATATACAGACTGGCCCTGTTCTCAATCACTCCAATCACCTCATCCAAAGTCTTCTGCCCGTTGAAATAGGCGGCAGCCTCCTCCCGGATGATGGCCATGACCTCCTCGTCCGGCCAGGCAGGTCTGGCGAGACTGATCAGTGTCCTGACCTCATCCACCTCCTCCGGCAGAGGCGCATAGCTGTTCCTTCCATAGATGCTTCCGTCCGGCATCAGATAAGATACTCCCCCTGTGAATCTGCGGACTGGATTTCCCTGAGTATCTGTCACGGTCTTCCCCGACTGAGGGTCTGTCTGATAAGGGTCTTCCATGGATTCTGCAAGCAGAGCCTCCAGCTTATCCTTTTTCGCCGGGAACCCCTCTGCATATACCATCACCGCCTCCCCCTCACTGTCCAGAAGCGCCTCCAGGAAGCTCCAGGCCCCCTCCTTGTGGGACGATTGGGAAAAAATGGCATATACGCCTCCTGCCGCGTCCATCCGATGGCCCTGGCTGCCGTCCATGGTAGGATAACCGATAAAGGTCACATCCTTCCATCCGAAACTTTCATAAATGTAGCTGACCTTATCCGGACTGGCAATTTCCACCGGATACAGCAACGCCTTCCCGCTACTGTACAGCGCAATGCGCTCACTTGCCTCCAGCTCCAGCGTATCCTCCAGAGGGAACCGGTTGGAGAATTCCAGTATCCCGCGGAATTCTTCCGAGTCAAAGCTGTTGCTGCCCTTCTCCCAGTCCATGAAGCAGGGCAGGTTCATTTCCAGACAGAACTCCAACACCTTCTGCTTGGTGGCATACTCAAGCAGCATGCTGTCCGGATGGCTCTCCACCAGCTCCATCATCTCGTCCAGCGTCCATGCCGTCTTCGCGCCCACCAGGTCAGATTGCACCGCCACCGTCTTTATGCTGAAGGTACTGGGCAGAGCGAGAAGCCTACCGTCCACTGTGTAAGCTCCTAGCACAGCATCCACGAAGTCCTCTTTTTTCAGACTGCTTTTTTCCAGGAAAACGCTTATATTCTCCAATACTCCTTTGGCGGCGAAGCTCTCCAGACTGCCGTATTTCAGGTTGACGATATCCGGGCAGCTGCCGGATACGATATCCAGGTTCAGGCTGGCAATCCCCTCTTGCAGAGTCCCTTCCGTGCCTGCCGTATCGTCCCAGTATTCTCTGACTTTTACGCGGTAGGGGCCGCCCTGCCGATTGAATTTCAGGGCCGCTTTCCGTAGGCTTTCATTGCGCTGCACCACTCCCAGGGTGACAACCTCCTGCCTGGGCTCCCCTTTGCCGTCCGTCTCTCGAATCAGAGCCGCCCTCACCCTGGAATCCTCATAGAATAGCACTACCGCTGTTTCGTCTTCCTGCTTCGTGAACCCAATCAGCCTTTCCGTATCCAAATCGCAGTCCTGCCATTCCACAAGGTCAGTCACCGTATCCTCCTCCAGATGATAGAGCGTCATCTTATCCCGGCCCGCCATGAGGAATTTCGTCTCGCTCATCGGTGCCATCCCAATACTCGGAGGCACTTTTCCCACCGGACGGGCATGGCAGTCCATGAAGTCGATTCTGTACATATCCCTAGCCATGACGCAGTACACACTGCCGTCCACACCGCAGGCAATGGCGCTTATGCTGTCCATGGCTGTCTCCGTCTCCAAGCAGACATCTCCCCGGCTTTCCCCTTCCGCATCCAGCAGATAGATATGGTTTTTCGCCGCAACATACAGGTTCCCATCCTTATCCTGAGCCAGGCCTGCAATCATTTCATTCATGCGGATGCCCGGATTCTCATACTTCTTCTGTACCACCTGGCACATAAAGAGCCTCTTCCCGGTTCCATCGAACTTCGCCAGAAAAATCTCCTCTTCTTCCCAGCCGGATTTCCTGTATGCCAGGAAATAGTTCCCCTCGGAATCGGGCAATATCTGGAAACTGTCAAGGCACTCATCTCCCAGTTCAATCGGAAGCCTGCGCGCTTCTTCCTCTTCTCCCAGCCTTCTGTAGTATACGTCATACTGGTATCGGACTCCATAGCTGTCCTTCCCGGATTGCACTTCTTCCATGCAGGTGGTGACATAATACAGCTCATCCCCGCAGAGGGAAAAGTCAATGTCCTCACCGTTGAATTCATCCGGTTCTGCAATGTCCAAATCGATAAATTCCGCCACATACATAGGCCCCTCGGTGCTGCGCGCACACCCTGTCAGGGCAAAGAGCAGAGCAAGCAGCATGCCGGCCAGCGGCAGCAACCTGCATCTGAAATCGTTCCTGCTTTCCCTCATATCGCACTCTCCTCCCTTTGGCCATCCGGTATCCGCCTCTATTTCATCCTGTCATCTTCGTAGGTCACCCTTCGGAGGACATTTCATCCATATACAATCCGACCCGATTGTCAATCAGCCCTACTACCTCATCCAAGGTCTTCTGCCCATGGAAATAGGAGGCTGCCTCCTCCTTGATGATGGACATGGCCACCGCGTCCTGCCAGGCCGGCCTGGCGAGGCTTATCAGCCGCCTGATTTCCTCCACCTCCTCGGGAATGGGTACATAACTGGACTTCTCATACCAGACACCGTCTCTCACGCTTGCTGTCCCGCTTACAGGCCGCCGGACAAGGTTCTCTTTCTTCTCTGGCGTCGGATTTGTCAGATAAGGGTCTTTCATGGATTCCTCGAACAGCGCCTCCAGCTTATCCTTTTTCGCCGGGAACCCTTCCGCGAATGCCATCAGAGCCTCTCCCTCGCTGTCCTGGAGAGCCTCCAGAAAGCTCCAGGCCCCCTCCTTATGGGGGGACTTGGCGAAGATGGCATACGCGCCTCCCGCCCCATCCAGCCCATGCCCCGGGCTGCCGTCTATAGTGGGATAGCCGATGAACGTCAAATCCGCCCAGTCATATATCTCATAGATATAGCTGATCTTATCCGGGCTGGAAAGCTTCAATGGGCATAGCAGGACTTTCCCGCTGCTGTACTGTACGTCTATCTCGTCCAAGTCGTCCGTCCACACAGCCTTCAGCGGCCATCGATTGGAGAATTCCAGGATTTTGCGGAACTCCTCCGAGTCGAAGCAGCAGGTGCCCTTCCCCCAGTCCATGAAACAAGACAGATTCATCTTCATGCAGAACTCCAGCGCATCCTGTTTCGTCACATGGCTGAACAACGCACTGTCCGGATGGCTATCCGCCAGCTCTATCATCTCGTCCAGGGTCCATGCCGTCTTCGCCCCCACCAGGTCAGAGCGCACCGCCACGGTATTTATGCAGAAGGTGTTCGGCAGGGAGAGAAGCTTTCCGTCCACCGTGTAGGCCTTCAGCACCGCGTCTACGAAATCCTCCTTTTCCAGTCCGCTCCCCTCCAGGAAATGGGTCAAATCCTCCAGCGCTCCCTTGGAGGCGAAGCTGTCCAGGTTGCCGTACTGCAGGTTCACGATATCCGGACAGCTGCCGGATACGATGTCCAGGTTCAGGCTGGCTATGGCCTCATCCAGCGTCATGCCCGAATCCGGCGTGTAGTCCCAGTATTCCTTTACCTTTACCCGGCAGGGGCCACCCTGGCGGTTGAACGCCAAGGCCGATTTGCGCAGGTTCTCATTGCGCATCACCACGCCCAGGGTGACCACCTCCCTCTGGGGCTTCCCCCGCCCATCCGTCTCCTGGATCAGGGCCATCCTCAGCTCGGAACCTTCGTAGAACAACACGCCTGCCCTGCCGTCCTCAAACCTCGTGAGCCCCACCAGATGCTCCGTGTCCAAGTCACAGTCCTGCCACTCCACCAAATCCGTCGTCATATCCTCCTCCAGCTGGTACAGGACCAGCTTTTTCCATGCCGCCACGAGGAATTCCGACCCGCTCACCGGCACCATACCGAAATTCTCAGCCACGCGGCCTACCTCTCTGGCAGTGCTGGCTTCGAAGTCGATCCTATACATCTTCCTGTCCGCAGTGCAATACACCTTTCCGTCCATACCGCAGACTATACTGTTTATGGAAGAGTGTATGCTCTCCGGCTCCAGGGAGGCAGTTCCACAGATTCTGCCATCCCCGTCCAGCAGATAGATGTCGTTCTTGACTGCAACGTACAGGTTTCCGGCCCCATCCTGCACCATGCCCACTAGATACTCATTTATCTCAATGTCGGACTCATCATGTTCCCTCACCGCTATCTGGCGATTGAAAAGCCTCTTCCCATCCCCATCATATTTCTCCACGTATATCTTTCCATAGGTTTTATATGCCAGGAAATAATCCCCGCGGCAATCAGGCAGAATTTTCGGGTATTCCAAAAAATAGTTGCATCGAATCTCGATGGGAAGTCTACTCGCCTTCCCGGACTCTCCAAGCTGCATGCAGTATATGTCATATCTATATTCACCATTAAGGCCTTCCTTTTCTTCGATGTGCTGGATGACATAATACATCGCATCGCCACAAAGGGAGATTTCCATCTTCTCCCCATTGTAAATATCAGGTTCAGAAATGCCGAAATCCACGAATTCCGCCTCATAGACAGTTTCCTCTGTGGTGTCTGCGCATCCTGCCAGGGCGGACACAAGCATCAGCAGCGCAAATATCCGGCATAGCAGTTTCCACATAATGCTGCCCTCCCAAATCGTACAATTTCTGAAACCGTATTCATCTGTCTGCATATCGCTCCCCCTCTCCCGGCCCGGCACTCACATCCCTAAAGTGTTTTTCTCCTCTTCCCCTGCTCTACATCAAATCATACACAAAACTGCATATTTTTGTCAATTGACTCTTGCGCAATCGGATAATATACGGCTTTGAATTTGCATGTCTTCAAAATATATAGGAGGACATGCCTTTTATGGCATAATCCTCCTGCTGTACTGCTATTCAACGGCTACGCTTTTGTATAGATTCATTGGCACAAAACTCTATTCAACTCCTTTATAACAAGAACTATGCACTTTTACATCTGATTTACCTAGCACCCCATCAATCTGTTTCGAACCGTCTAACGGGCATCCACTCGTACATCGATATGCCTTATAGACAGTTTTTACTCCATACCTCCAAGTACAGTCTGCCTGAATTGGACAGGAATATGAAGGACCACTTACTTCCTTTCTCCTCCGTTTCTTCACAATAATGGATAAACTTATTTGTACCACAAGTTCATGATAATCATAATCAAAATGCAGCTTTTTGTCAAATGAGTCCTACGCAATACATATTTTTATGCAAATACAGAGAAAATACCTTGACATGACTTTAAATCAATTGTATATCTATACGTCAATCGATTACATTTTGCCAGACACCCGACTCCGCGAAATGCTCTGCCTGGGCGGTAGCCCTCTCTATGACATCCCTGTCATATCCCATCAGTTCCAGCAGCTTGATGGCGTTGCGGGTGGTGGCCTTCCCCTCCTTCAGCCTGTAGTTGAACACCACGTCCCCCTCCGCCACGTCCTCCTCGAAGTGGTAATTGTCGAAATCGTCCTGGAGGAGCTCCGTGAGCTCGATGTCATGGGTGGCGGCAAAGCAGAGGATGCCCGTGCGCCCCAGGGATTTCAGTATCTGGGTGGACGCGGCGATGCGCTCTATGGTATTGGTGCCCCGCAGCACCTCGTCCACGAAGCAGAGAATGGGGACATCCCCTGCGGCGGCATCCAGGATACGTTTCAGCGCCTTTATCTCTACGATATAATAGCTCTCCCCGGATTCCATATCGTCCCGGAGGGCCATGGAGGAATACACATGGTAGAAGGGCGCGCGGTAGCTGTCCGCCGCGCAGGTGTGGATGGTCTGGGCCAGGATTGCGTTGAGGGCCACCATCTTGAGAAAAGTGGACTTGCCGGAGGCATTGGAGCCGGTGAGCAGCACACCTTTCCGGGCGGCGATTCCGTTCTTCACAGGTGCCTTGAGCATGGGATGGTAGCCCTCTTCCAGGCTTAAGCCTCCCTCCGCCGGGAAATCCGGCGTGCACCATCCCCTGTTCCCATCTGCGCCCTCCTCCCCCAGGGACTCCCGGAAGATCCAGATGGCGATGACGGTCTCCACATACCCCACCGTCTCGATCATGGCATCCACATCCCCGATATGCCCCCGCACGGTGTTCAGCATGCTGTCGAACTTGATCAGGTCCGCGTGGAATACCATGCGTACATAGTCCAGCACCAGCGCCAGAATGTCCCCGGAGGAATTCCCCCGGAAGGGCGATATGACCCAGTAGGAATTCCGCGCCATGCCCTGCATCTGCTTCCTGGCCTGCCGCATCCGCGCCCACTCCTCCCGGCACACCGGCAGATCCAGCTTCCC
>NZ_CAPDXS010000113.1:13080-17858 GCF_948601915.1 uncultured Acetatifactor sp.
CCTCACAGCAGCGCATCAGCCGCATGATATAGGAAAAGCTGGCGATATAAGGGTCAATCTCCCCCTTTTCCTTAAAATAGGACAGGATATTGTAGATGATCAACCCCACGATCCCCAGAATCGCCAGGGAGAAGTTCACCCACAACAGCCCGATCAGCGGAAGGAACAGCAGATCCATGAGAAGGTGCTTCCGGCTGGAGCGCTCCCCCAGGAGATCCAGATTGTCCAGATAGTCATAGAGGGAGAACTTCCCGGTATGTCCCAGGCGGTTTGCGGCAAGCTGCACCCGCACCCTTGTCTCCGGATGCTCCCCGAAGAACCGGACCGCCTCCTCCAGACGGGCCAGCTCCCCCTCCTCCTGCTTCAGGGTGCGCAATGTATAGTACAGATACTCCTCCCCTGACGCGGAGAGGGTATAGTTCATCCTCTTGAATAATTCGTCCATCCCAAGGTCATTCCATGTGATGTCGTCCAACTGCCCTTTTCTTTGATGTCTGTCGAAAAAACTCCCCATCCTCGCGAACCGTTCCAGGGCATATTCCTTCTCGGAGAGCTTGCCGTAATCATGATATAAAGTATCGATGAATCTCTTTTCTTCCCTTTTCGTCCGCACGCTCTCCGACACGAAGATGACCAGCACGAACGCAGCCATAGCCAATATAAAAAACAGATATTCCATATTTATTTTCGCCCTTCTTATCTTTACCCGACTCTGTCCGCTGCTTTCCGCCTACAGGCCGGGTCACCTGGAAGAACAGCATTCCAACGGCAGGTTCCAGCCGCCGCGGGTATATACTGCATAACGCTGAATGCTGCCTAATGTAATCATGTGAATGAACCTGTCAGCGTTATGCAGTCCGGTTTCACGGCAAGTGAAATCGTTAAGCAGTATAAATTCAACGACGAGCAGCCCGAAGGCTGCCCGCCGTACTGCAAAGCATTACAGTATCGTCTTACAGGAAGATATATTTCAGAATAAACAGCACTGTAAGGACATACATCAGAACGCTTACCTTCCCTTTCGCCTTGCCTGCGCAGAGATGCAGAATCGTCCAGGAAATCACGCCCATCGCGATTCCCTCGGATATGCTGTACATCAAAGGCATGGAGAGGATGCACAGGAACGCGGGAATGGCTTCCAGCATGTTCTCCCAGTCAATCTTTGCAACGGATGCTATCATATAAAATCCGACTATGATAAGCGCGGGAGCGGTGGCGAAAGAAGGAATCGTGAGGAACAGCGGCGAGAAGATCACGGAAAGCAGGAACAGCAGACCGGTCACCACCGCCGTCAGGCCCGTCCTTCCGCCCTCGGTCACACCGGAGGCGCTCTCCACAAAAGTGGTGGTGGTGGAAGTTCCAAGAACCGCGCCTGCGCTTGTGGCAATGGCATCTGCCAGGAGCGCTCCCTTGATCCTGGGAAGCTTGCCGTCCTTGTCCAGCATATTCGCCTTGGAGGAAACGCCGATAAGGGTTCCCAATGTATCAAAGATATCCACAAACAGGAACGCAAAGATGACCACAAAGAATTCCGTAATGCTCTTCAGCGCCCCGAAGTCAGCCTTGAAGACCTGGCCGAAGGTATTCCCCAGAGCCGAAAAGTCAAAGGAAACCAAGGCCGTGGGAATCACGGAATACATTCCCAGCTCGGGATTTGGCTTATATATTCCTATCAGTTCGCACAGAATCCCCAAAACCCACGTAATCAGGATACCGAACAGAATACCGCCCTTCACCTTTTTGATCAGAAGATAGCCGGTAATCAGGACTCCGATCAGGGCCAGGAGCGCCCCCATGCCTACAGAACTGAAATCCGTCTTGAAATTCTGATAGGAAACCAGCGTGGAATCATTGTTCACCACAATCTTGGCGTTCTGAAGGCCAATGAAGGCAATGAACAGACCGATGCCGGCGCTCACCGCGGACTTCAGCGTCATGGGAATGGCATTGAAGATGGCTTCCCTGACATTTGTCACGGAAAGCACGATGAAGATCAATCCCTCCGCGAACACTGCCATCAATGCGATCTGCCAGGAATACCCGTAATTCAGTACCACGGTATAGGCAAAATACGCGTTGAGCCCCATTCCGGGGGCCAGTGCAAACGGATAGTTGGCTAAAAGGGCCATCAATATGGTTCCCAGGAATGATGCCAGCGCCGTTGCAAGAAGAACTGCATTCGCATCCATTCCCGATGCGGAAAGGATGTTCGGATTCACGGCCAGGATGTACGCCATGGTCATAAAGGTGGTGATACCGGCCATGACCTCGACTTTCACGCTCGTGCCGTTTTCCTTGAGCTTAAATAGTTTCTCTAACATGTTTTCTCCCTCCTATGTAGATTTGAATTAGAGAATGATGATAGAACCGCACTGCGGCTCATATATTTGCGAAGCGCATGCATAGGCATACAATACGCTTTACAAACTAAGGATTCACTGGATGGAGCTCCCTCCGAATCCATGGGGTAGCAGCTCCTCCAGGGTATAGACCTTATAGTCCGTGGCGGTTTTCACCACGATGATCCGGAAATCCTCCCCTGCGAACTCCTTCATGACCTGCCTGCAGATGCCGCAGGGATAGGCGTAGTCCACAGGCTCCTGCCCTTCCATGCCCCCGGCGATGGCGATGGCCCGGAACCGCCGCCTGCCCTCGCTGACCGCCTTGAAGATGGCAGTCCGCTCCGCGCAGTTGGTGGCGCCGTAGGAGGCGTTCTCGATGTTGCCGCCCTGATAGATGTCGCCCTCCGCCGTCAGCAGCGCCGCGCCCACCGTATAATGGGAGTAGGGCGTATAGGCCCTGTCCCTTGCCTCCAATGCCGCGCCCACCAGGCCTGCAATGTCAAATTCCGTTTCCATATCCACATCTCCTGTCCCAAATCCTGCGCGGCTTCCTGTATCCGCCTCCCCAGGCCGCACATCCCGCCCGTTCTCCGGTCATCCGCACCCTGTTCCTGTGCCGCGTTCCTTTTTCCGCTATTTTCCTCTGTCCTCCTGCCCGCCGGAGCCTATGCCGTCAGAAAAGCAGCCATGCCCTTCACGGCTTCCGTCACCAGCCTCTTGAATGCCGGCGCGGCCATGTCCGCCGCCTCCTGCACCTCCCTGTGGCTCAGCGGATGCTCCGACATGCCGGCGGCCAGGTTGCTGATGCAGGATACGCCGCATATCTTCATGCCCGTGTGGTTGGCGGCGATGGCCTCCACCACCGTGCTCATCCCCACCGCGTCGCAGCCCAGCATCCGCAGCATCCGAATCTCCGCAGGGGATTCATAAGACGGCCCTGTCATCTGGGCGTACACGCCTTCCTGCAGATAGATATGGTTCTCCTTCGCCCTCCCCACAATCAGCTTCTGCAGCTCTCTGTCATATACCTTGCTCATGTCCGGGAAGCGCGGGCCCAGCTCGTCTATATTCGGACCGATCAGAGGGTTGGGCGCGAATGCGGAGATATGATCTCTGATCAGCATCAAATCCCCCGCATGGAAAGAAGTGTTCACGCCCCCCGCAGCGTTCGTCAGGAACAGGATTTCCGCCCCCATCAACTTCAGCAGCCTGACGGGCAGCACCACATCGCTGACAGGATAGCCCTCATAATAATGCACCCGTCCCTTCATGCAGGCCACGGGAACCTGGTCGATATATCCGAAGATGAACTTGCCTGCATGCCCCGGCACCGTAGATACCGGGAATCCCTCTATCTCGCTGTAGGGAAGCTCATATTCCACCCGGATGTCCTCCGCGTAGTCCCCCAGCCCGGATCCCAGCACCACAGCCACCTTCGGGACAAAGGCCGTCCGCTTCCTGACATCCTCATAGCACCGCATCAGCTTCTCGTATACCTGCCCCATGGCTGTCCTCCTTTTTCACTGTCCGTATGAGTATTTCCGTTTTTTTAGAAAAAATTAATAAAATCATTATACTAAAGAATGCACAAAAAAGCAATTAGTTTCTGATTTATATATTTTTTAGCATTTATAGCCATATATTAAGTTCTTTCCGGCAATGCAGAAAACGGCAGAGTCTGCATTTCTCTGCCGTTCCCTGGTCCTATCCCTATTTCTCATCCGCAGTCGAATCTGCCGCTGCAATTCTTAATCACATAAAATCTCGCATACCTTCTCAAGATGCTCCCTGATCGCCAGATGCTGGGGGCATTTCTTCTCGCAGATGCCGCACTTTTTGCAGTCCGCAAAGGTCTTGCCCTCCTTCTCAAGGTAATTCTTCATCATGTTCCTGGCATGGTCTTTCAGGCCGTATACATTATAGTAGGTATACATCTCGAAGATGCGCGGGATGTCGATCCCCACCGGGCAGGGCTGGCAGTATTTGCAGCCTGTGCAGTACAGCTCCGAGAACTTCTTGATCTCCTCCATGGCGACGCCCAGCTGCTCCCACTCCTGCGCCGAGAATGCCGTATCATCCGAGGCCACCTTTACATTCTTCTGCACCATGTCCAGGTTCTGCATGCCGGAGAGGGCGCAGTTCAGGTTCGGGTTGCCCAGGCAGAACTTGAAAGCCAGCTCGTAGGTAGCGATGGAGGCCTTGCCGGTGAGCTTCGCGTAGAGGTCTGTGGGAGCCGCCAGCCTGCCGCCGCCCACAGGTCCCATGGCCACGGTGCCAAGGCCCTTTTCATTCACATATTTGATCATCTCCTCATTGGAGCGGTCAAGGAGATTGTACTGACAGAGCATGGACTCCATCTTCACGCCCCGTTCCTCAGAGGTGTCCACGATGTGCCTGATGACTTCCGGCGCGTCATGCAACTAGAAGGAAATTTGG
>NZ_CAPDXS010000114.1:0-17780 GCF_948601915.1 uncultured Acetatifactor sp.
GTCGCTGTCTGTTTCCGGCGCACTGTTACTGCTTCTCATTTTGGGATTGAAGCCGTTGTATAAAAACAAATTCGGCAAACGTTGGCAGTATTATATCTGGATAGTTGTCGCGCTGCGTTTTCTGCTTCCCTTTACTCCCGATACTACGATTGTCGGGAGCCTGTTTGAAAAATTCGACACTGCAGCAATAACAAATGAAATTCCTGCAAGCCCCAACGTATCCGTTCCGGCAGGCACGGGTAACAGCAAAGCAGAGCCGACACAGACAAACCGGGAAATAACCGGCACTGCTATGCGTGAGCCGTTTAATATATATGTCTGCCTGTTTTTTATCTGGTCAGCATCAGCACTGGTTTTATTTGTCCGTAAGATAACGGTTTATCAAGGATTTATCCAATATATCAAAGCGGGAAATAAAGAGGTATCAGATATAAAAATTTTGAATCTGCTATCTGATTGTGAAGAAAAACTGAATATCAAAACAAGGGTTGAATTATCCCGTAATTTTCTGGTTGCTTCCCCCATGCTGCTTGGTTTCTTTCGACCAAGAATCATTTTGCCTGTTGGCGAATTGGATGATAAAGAGTTGTCTTATACCTTTGTGCATGAGCTAACCCACTACAAACAGAGGGATATGTTTTACAAATGGCTGATACAGATTGTTGTGTGCGTCCACTGGTTCAATCCTTTTGTATACTTGCTGGAAAAGGAAGTGAATAAATCATGTGAATTGTCATGTGATGAAAAAGTTATATCTGTACTTGACGATATTGCAAGGCGTGAGTATGGAGATACACTGATTTCCTTTTTGAAGTCAAACAATCTTTACAAAAGTTCTTTGGCTTCCGTCACTTTGACAGAGGGAGCAGAACAGTTAAAAGAAAGGTTAGGTGCGATTATGAAATTTAGAAAAAAATCAAAAATTATGATTGGCGTCACTGCCATTTTTACGGTTGCTGTTTGTGTCTGCTTTTTTGTGACTGGTGCATACGCTGCCCCTTCTGTTCCTAATGATATGAAAACGTGGAAGGACAGCGAAATATTGAATGAAGTTTTAACAGATAATGGAGTGTACTATATCTTTTGTGAAGGTGCGGACGAAGAAGATAAACCACAGGCATCTGTTTCAGTTGGAAGCATCAAGTTTGTTGTGGTGCGAAAAGACAGCTGGACATCTATTGGACCGTTTGACAATAAGGAAACACTTCTTGAAGATGTCACAGAACAGTGTAAATATATGAAAAATCTTACAGAAAAAGAAAAGGAATTGGTTATAGAAACTGCGGCATCAATATCAGAGAAGAAAAACAACGGAAGAGACACCTATATTTATGATGAAGATTTAGGGTTTGGTTGGTATCTGGATAATGAAAATTTGGATAATACGGATTTTGAAAAGGATGAATCATACAAATACACTTATACACAAAAAGGATATTACTGCAATTCCTATATTATTGAAATGGGGTGGAACGTATATGCCAAAGCCCAGTCATACTATGGAGTAACAGAAATTGTCATGAAAGACAACTCGAAAGTGACGGTGTATTTTTCTGATACTGCGAAAGATTATATAAATGACAGCGGAGCTGTTTCGGCAATAGAAGAATTGATTTATTCTTTGAAAAGCGCCAATATTAGTCCGACAATAGAAATGCCTTTGATTATGAGCATAACGCCTGTTGCAACTGATGATATACCAGCATTGACGGAAAAATATTTTCAAAATGAGGACTTGATTAGATTTTCTGCACTCTTTTCGGTATTAGACGAAGCAGCTCAAAAAGATTACTACAAGAAAGCATATGACGCTGATAAAATTGCGCTCTTTTCAACTATTGTACAGGACATGGACGCAGATTTAATTTTACAGTATGTAGATAAATCGGAACAGGATAATAAATCAAATTTCTTTGCCGTACTTTCAGATTATATGCAATCAAGTGATTTGAAAAAATATGCCGAGAAATACTATGAAGCTAATAATATTGCCCGGTTTACAATTCTGCTTGATTGCATGACAAAGGAAGAAAAACAGGAATGGCTGAAAAGGGCACAGACAGATAAGAAAACTAATTTTGTTGCAGTCTTATCTGATGAATTGCTTGATTAAATTGTTATGGTTTAACAGGGGGCAGCTGACTAAAACAAAGCTGCCTCTTGCAAAATAAATAAACTTATCCATATTGTTTCCCATGTGGGAGAAAGAGGGGATTTTCTATGGACTGCACAGAAGCATACAGGGATTATAACTGTGCCAGCTTGTCCTATGTCAGTGAACCCAGGTTAAAAATCTTCCCAGTCAGCGAGTATGAACCGCTGTGCGGTGTTTTCCTATCGGCTATTTCTGTCAAGGATTTCTTGCGTTGTCTTTGGGGTGGCTTTTGCTTGTTGCGTTCCTGTATTTCGTGCAGATGTTTTAGTACGCTCTGCTTTTCGGGCGGTCTGCGTTGTTCCTTGTTGGCTGCGGATTTTCTTCGGCTTTGGTATTCCCACTCGGCAAGGTCACTCCTCCCGTTTCCCCAACCGCACCTCGCAGTCCTTCCGGTAAAAGGAAATTCCATAGCAACCGTTTTCCGATACTTTCTGTCTGTCGTTCTTGATGTGCTTTTTATCGTATATCTGCCACAGATCCTTTTCCACAAGGAGCATCGAGCATCCCTTGCACGGAAATGCCCCTTCTATCTAACAGCCTTTTCTACAGCCCCATTATAAATACTGGATTGCCTCTTCCGGGGTAAGCTCATAATTTTTCACCAATATCTCCTGGATTCGCTTATCGTCCGCACCCAAGTCACGGAAGCTTCTCACAGCGTTTAAAATGGATTTTTGAACTTTAGATTCAACAATCTTATTAATCTCAGGCTCCATAATCTCCAACAATGCTTTGCACATACTGTCATCTCCTCTCAGTTCTTCCACTATTTCCCAGTTCGCCTCAATACTTACTTCCAGTACAGAATCTGCCAGCTCCCTGTCAAACTTCTGCTTAAGGCTGTGCACGCGTTCCAATAATTCCCGCATCTCCTGCTTCTGTACCCGGTCAGACAAGGCCTTAATCCATGTATGCTCTTTCTGTCTCAATTCCCTGCCCACTATAATCTGCGTCTGGAACAGAACCGCATCCAGCACATAATAGATTCCCTCATATGGATTTGTTACCCGGATATCACGCTCCTTAAAATACCGGAACAGACCCTCAGGCTTGATATCCCGGATAATAGATATCGTAATATCATCCGCCGGACGCTCATTTACCGACTCACCATAAGACTTAGGAATTGTCGGAAAATAACTGATGCAACTTGTTTAGGAGAAAGCCCAGAAATACAACGAAAACGGCTATAAACTCGCATCAGTTATTTGTAGACAATTCCTTATACAGGCAGCCATATGCGGTCGCCTTATAAAAAGCATCAATATCCATGTGGTCTTCCGGAGACTTGTATTCCATGATATTGTGTCCGCGGAACAGCTTTCCTATGTCATTGACCATCCGGACACCCGGTTCCTTTTTGATTACCAGAAGGTCAATCTCCAGCGGCCCTGTATTCAGGTTGTACTCTTTTTCAAAAATGAGATTGTCCCTGTTATCTTCAAATTCCAGACTCATTGCCGCCACAAAACCAGGATGCCATTGTATTTTCGTATCGCCCATTTGCCATTCCTTTCCCTGTTCCTCTTCATTATAACACATTTTCTTCTTTACTCAACTATATGGCATTATTTTTCCAGCTGTGAGATTAACTCCGCCTGTTTCCCCAACCGCACCTCGCAGTCTTTCCGGCAAAAGGAAATTCCATAGCAACATTCAACAATCATCTATTTAAAGTAAATCCTTCACGTCCATCCCCTCGTCACCCCAGCCAGTCATATGCCTGACCGCCGCATCATATTGTTTCAGAAAAGAGTGTCTGTAGCTGTCTTCCCTGACCGTGTCCATGCACATCTGAAGCCAGTCCAGGATTTCATTCCGAAAGCTAATCAGGAAAAGCCTTTGCCTGTCCATACCGCCTACGCTCTGTCTGTCCGGCGCGCTCCCATTTAGCGTCAGATAATATATGCGGTACGCCTTTCCTTTTTTCCTACAGAACATATCATATCGTTCCAGCTGCCTCTCCCCGTCCCCGGCATCAATCTTCATCTCAATCGCCGCACAGAACTTCTCGGATTCCATCACAAAGTCTATCCTTCCCTCCTCAAAGGCCTGCTCCCGGCACACCCGCCATGGGCCGCCGATATATTGCTCGGGTATCTGAATCTTCCGCAGAAATATTTTCAGAAAATCATTTTCCCCATCTTCGTCATAAGTCCTGTCCAACAGGAAATATATGATTTTAGAATGAATATGTGCCTCATCGCGTTCTTCACCAATCGCAGCCAGAATGTTGTAGGACGGGGTCTCCTGGGCCATATGTTTTTTTCTTCTTTCACATACTGTTTTTAATAAGTTCTCTATTTCATGGTTATCCATGATTTCTCCGCTGTCTCACCCTTTCCCCTCAACTCTCTCTATCCTGCAATGATGCTGCCTCCTCCCGGCGGGAGCCTCTTTCGAATAGCTGATGCCCACCAGCAGAATCTCTCCGCCATAACCTTCAATGGCCTTTGGGTACCGTTTTTCATGAATCTGCCTGATTGCCCCTTCCGCCGACTTGTTCCATTTCAGCTCAACCACCAAAGCAGGCAGCATAGAGCCTTTTTTCGGCAGATACACGATGTCCGCATAGCCTGCCCCTGAGGGCAGTTCCTCAAACATCATATATTCGTCTCCATAGCTGAAATAGGCCCGCTTAATCACACTGCGCAATGCCTGCTCATTGTTGTAATACAGCGGCGCTTCCTCCGCATGGATTCTTTCAATCTGCCTGGCCACAGCCTCTTCCTCCCCATGGACAGTATCCGCAATCAGCTGCTCGCTCTCCCTGACCCGCCGAAGCGTATCGTCCCGTTTCACCTGCCGGATGGCCTTGGCGAATTCCAGCCGAATCTCCTCATTGGGAATGCGCACCTTGCGCGTCTCCTCGTCATAAGCCAGATATCCCAGATGAATCAGCAGCGTCAGCACATCATCCCTGTTCCGGAACGTCACCAGGTCATTGGAAAAGCCGTAGGTGTCCACATTTGCCTCCACCCCGCCGATTAATTCCGCAACCGTCCTGCCAAGCCCGTCAAAGTCAAGATTGATGTATCCCATCAGGCTCTCGGCTGCGGATGTCTGTGTCCAGTAGGAGTCAAAGTCCTCATTTTGAATCGCTTTCATCACCGAATTGGGATTATAGACCGATTCCGCCTTTCGGAAACAGTAACCGTCATACCATTGCTTCATCTGCGCAAAATCGACTCCGGCATCCTGGCAGAGTCTCTTCACTTCTCCTTCCGTGAATCCCACATACTGCCCGAACTGCCTGGGTTTGATCATGGAATACTCTTCAAAATCCGATATGGCGGACTGAGAACCGTCCTTTTTGATGGGCAGGATTCCCGTCATATATGCCCCAGCGAATATCTTGTCTGTGGTTCCGCTGTTCTTGAACAGGGAACGCAGGAATTCCAGATACTCCCTCTGCGAATCAGGACGGTTTCCCGCCTCCCTGATCGGGGCATCCCACTCGTCGATGATCATGATGAATTTATTCCCTGTTATCTCTACCGCATTGGCTAGCGTTGGCACGAATCCTTCCACCACCTCCATCTGCGGATACTGTTCTTTCAATTCGCGGACTACAGTTCTCTTCACATAGGCCACCCTGTCGCCTGCCGCCGCTTCTCCGATGATTCCTGTCATATCCAGGTAAATCACGTCATACTGATTCAGATGCTCCCGGTACCCCGCATCACAGGCAATGGACAAATCCCCGAACAGCTGCGCCGAATCGCAGGTCTTGTCATAATAGGCACATAACATTTTGGCCGCGAACGATTTCCCGAAACGGCGCGGTCTGCTGATACAGGTCAGACACCTGGGTGTATCCAATGTCTGATTGACCAGCCTTATCAACCCTGATTTATCCACATAGACACTGTTCCGGATTCTGGAGAATCCACTGTTGCCCGGATTTAAATAAGTTCCCATCATCTGCCTTTCCTCCTAAACACCTTTGTCTTTCCGAAGCAGAATCCTTTCCTACGCTCCCTACCCTGCACTTAAGCCTAACGTTGCTGCTTCCGTTCCAGATTGCATTCCGATGCTGACAACATTTCCCTAATCCTAAATTCATTATACCCCCATCGGCACTATTTCACAAACGGATCTTTCAAAAGCCCCCGGATTCCTTTCCAGAAATGCCCTCTACCCTCCCTGACTCTCATCCCAGGAGAAATGATTCTCCTTCTCATCTAAATACAACCGCCGGAATTCCTGTTATAATATCGTCAGACAACAGTCGAGCAGGGGAATCCCTTCTCCCCGGCTCGCCGCGCGGCCCGCATGCTGCATTAGCAGCAAAATTCCATATGCGGGCCTGCGCAGAAAAAACATGCAAACGAGGAGGTTCTCTATGAAGAAAATACAGCTACGCATTGCCGACCTGAGAAAACAAAAAAAGCTGACACAGCAGGAACTGGCAGACGCCATAGGCGTATCCTTCCAGACAATCAGCAAATGGGAGACCGCGGCCAGCATGCCCGACATCACCCTTCTGCCGCCGCTGGCGGAATATTTTCATGTGTCCACAGACCAGCTGCTGGGCCTGAAACCTCTTGACGGCGAATCGTATATTCCCGAACAGACAGGGACGAAGGATTTCTGGAACCATCGGCTGGACTATCTGCTGCGGACGCGGAAGCGTTTCTGGAACGACGACTATGTCCGTTTCCTCGTTTCACAGGTATGGAATATCCAAAAGCCCGTTTCCATACTGGACTGCGGATGCGGATACGGTTTTCTGGGACTGCTGCTCCTCCCTGCCATGCCCGGGGGAAGCACCTACACGGGAATTGATTTTGCGGAAAATCTGATCCAGGAGGGAAAGCAGCTTTTTGCAAACCAGAATATAGCCGCGGAATTTATCTGCAAAAACGTTAATGAATACACGGCAGAAAACAAATACGATTTCGTGATATGCCAGGCAGTCCTCAGGCACCTGGACGACCCTGTCGCCTTTATCCGGAAAATGATTTCCTTTGCAAAGCCTGGCGGCTATGTGGTGTGCATGGACGTGAACAGGGAATTTGAGAGCTGCGGATTGTATGTGGACGGAATGGATTACCGGGAGCTGTGCCTCCATGAGGGTCTGGAAAAGAAATGGCAGACGGAGCTTGCCTTGCAGGGGAGGGATTACTCTGTGGCAGTCAAGGCTGCCCATATCCTGGAGAGGCTGGGGCTTGCGGATGTGGATGTGCGGATGAATGACAAGGTGGAATTCATGACCTCCAAGCATGCAGATTATGAGGAAGCCAGGAACGATTTCCTCCGGGCCAACCAGTGGACTTCCTGTATGGGACAGGGGGAAGAGAATGCCCTGATCCTCCAGCTTATGACCCATGGCATGTCCCGCAGCGAAGCCCGGGAATACTGCCTGCGGAACAGGAGAATCGCAGAATATTTTTCCTCCAATCCTGCCGCCGAATATAGTTTTGCCAGGGGGCTGCTGATTGCCTATGGGAGAAAAATGTAGGAATAAAGAGCCTTACTGTACTTACAGTGCAAATTATTGCAAGAACATACTTTATGCAGTTCCCTATTTGTTTTCCGGGGCAGGAACCATAGCTACCATATATCACTTTTCTTTTGAGAGGATGGCAAGAAAAGGAATTCCTGATGTGCTGTCGCCACTAAAAGTCGGCCAAAAAATAACCTCCAAAATATATGGAATGGCAGCCATATGAAAAACAAGTCTCCCCGCAACAGAACTGCGGGGAATCCTATCCTGCCAGATTAAATATAAGCCGAAATATCCGTTATGAACGCATAGGGCTCCGCCCACATCTTCAGCAGGGCAGCCGCGAAAAGCGCCCGGGCGTCGATCAGGTACGCGTTGGCCGCCAGGAGCTTCCCCCTGCGGATGTCCGGCTCCTCCAGTATCTCTTCGATGCGCTGGAACTCCGAGCCCCAGCCGTAGCCGTCATTCGCCACATACTGCCTGGCCTGGCCGTCTACCGTAAAGACCGGGGAGGGCGTCTGGCGGATGTAGGGCGGCTTCAGGATGGTCTCAATTCCATGCATAAATGTACAGGATTGCATGATATCCCCGATGAAGAGCAGCTTTCCCCCAAAGAGCGGAAGCAGCATGAAGGGAGAGTGGGGCCCTACGGCGGTGTCGTCCATGGAATGGCCCACGGTCAGCCTGTGCGCCATCTTCCCTTTGGCGCACACGGAGTGGGTGGGGTGGACGCTGCGCTCCACGCCGGGCCTGTGCAGGAACGTCCTGGGCAGCAGCCCGATGCAGGGCTCCGTGGCGGCGCTGTCGAACACAGGCTGTTCGGCCGTCATGTTCTCATAGGTCAGGGCGGGCATCAGCAGCGTGCCCTCCTCCCCCAGCACCTCCTCCATGGCATCGATGATTTCTTCGGGGGCGCACTCCGTCCCCAGGGCTTTCATGGAAGAATGCACCAGCACCATATCCCCGGGCTTCACCCCCAGTTCCAGCAAATCTCTTTTGAATCTTTCCTTGTCAGTCATCTCGATTCCCTCCTTCTTGCGCCTGGTCCACAGGCAGCCGTCTTGTATTTTCAGTTCGGCAACGCGAATCCCTGCCCTCCACCCCAGGCGCGGACAGCCTCCTGGGTCCCCGAATCCCGGCGTGAATCCGTCTCTCCCTTCCCTGCCCGGGTCCAGGCCATTGCCGGGCTTATGGGAGAAGCATAGGCCTGGAATACGCAACCGGATCGGCGCGTCACGGCGGAGAATCACTTCATCACTTCGGCTGTATGGGCAGGAGCAGGTCCACGCTCCCGTCGATTCCATTCCGGGGCCAGCCCCCATGGGCCGAGTACACCCAGTTGTAATGCTCCTCCAGGCAGCCCTCCGGATCACCCGCCCCGTCCTCCCAGGGGCGCGCCCGATACCTGTCATTGTTCTTCGCCCAGGATTTCAGGAATTCCCATTCCTGGAAATCAGGAAAGCGTATGGCATAGGCGGCGTAAAGCCCTCCGGCAAAGCGCTTCTTTGCAAGCGGCGCAGGCACCTCCAGGTCCTCCGGTATGGTCACCCAGTTCTCATAGCTGTAGCTCCTGTCGTCCCCTTCGCCGTCAGCCGGGTTGAAGCCGAACAGGCGGGAGTCCGGCTTTTTCTCGTAAAGCCCCTCTCCGCGGATGAACCCGTCCATGACGCTTCCCACCTTTTCCTCCGGATTCTCTCCGAAATACCGGAAGGAAGCCACCGTGCACGGCGGCAGCAGGACGATCCGAATCTGTTTTTCCTTCTCCGATATCGGACAAAGAGCGCTTCCGTTCAGCTTGTATCTCTCCAGAGCGAGCAGCCCCGCCATATCCTCAAGCACCCTTTCCCAGGCCCGGTCCGCAGTGGAATCCGCCTCCCCGAGCAGTTCCCGCAGCCTCCCCAGGGCCGTCCGGATCGTCCCCATGGAAGCCAGATTCCGCTCCATATCCGCTATCTGCTCCTGTACCATGCCCGCAGCCTCCCGGGCGCTGCCGTCCATAATGACCCGGATTCTCTTCAAGGGCATCTGGAGTCTGCGCAGCAGCACAATCTGCCGGATTCTCCTGACCGCGTCCTCATCGTATACGCGGTAGGCGTAATTTTCCCTGTGCATGCTCCCCACCAGTCCCTCTTTTTCATAATACCGCAGCATCCTTGCGGAAACGCCCAGCATCTCGCTCACCTGGCCGATCGTCATCAAAGCCATCCGGTTACCTCCCCGTATGTATAGTATAGAGTGCGACATCGTGTCCGTGTCAAGCCACGGAATCACATCCCCGGCGGTTCCTTCCACCCACCAGGCCCGCAGTCTTGAGTATATCACAATTTTCTCACTCATGCATCCATGCCGCAGCCTCTCACTCTGCTCTACTTTATCACACTTAAAACCGTCTGTTTTAAATCTCATATTCGTTTTATTTATTTCTTGACAATTCACCCTTATAGCTTTATAATGATTGAAAATCAATCCAAACAAACCGTTGAAGCGGGGATAACGGCAATCATGTCCTTACAGAGAGCCTGCGGGGCTGAGAAGCAGGTGGGAAACAAGTTGTCAAATGGGCCGCTGAGGGCGCAGTGAAATGTGGCATCCACAGAGTATTCTGCGACGTTCGGGCAGACGTCATATGCCGGGGATATGCAGGTATCCCGCTAAGGGCACGGGTCAGGCCGTGAAGCAAGGTGGCACCGCGGATAAACGTACTATTTTCGTACAGTATTCGTCCTTGACAGAGCATCATCTTCTGTCGGGGCGTTTTTTGTTTTACAGGCTCCTGAGACAGAAGGAAGATCCGCGCCGGACAGGTTCCGTCGCCGGAAAAGGACAGCGTATTTCACTCGAAAGGAGACAGCATATGACATCGATGAAGCCCACAAAACGATGGCGTAGCCATGGACACCGCCCGGAAAGGCTTTCCGCAAGGCCCTGAGGGAAGCGGCAAACGCCGGGGACGGAAAGCTCGCATATGCCACAGCGAAAAAACATTTACGGAAAAGCGAGACCGGAAAGACCGGCTTAAGACAAAGCAGAATATGGAGGAAACGAGAATGCCAAACGAGAAAATCCCCTACAAAATCTATCTGAACGAAGACGAGATGCCCAGAGCATGGTACAACCTGCGGGCCGACATGAAGCGCAAGCCCGCGCCCCTCTTAAATCCCGGCACCCATCAGCCCATGACAGCCGAAGAGCTCTCCGGCGTCTTCTGTGAGGAGCTGGTGAAGCAGGAGCTGGACGACACAACAGCCAATTTCGAGATTCCCGAGGAAATCCGGAATTTCTACAAGATGTACCGCCCCTCTCCCCTGGTCCGGGCCTACTGCCTGGAGGAGAGGCTGGACACCCCGGCCAAGATCTACTACAAGTTCGAGGGCAACAACACCAGCGGCAGCCACAAGCTCAACTCCGCCATCGCCCAGGCCTATTACGCCAAGAAGCAAGGCTTAAAGGGCGTCACCACAGAGACCGGGGCGGGCCAGTGGGGCACCGCGCTGTCCATGGCCTGCGCCTACCTGGGGCTGGACTGCAAGGTCTATATGGTGAAATGCTCCTATGAGCAGAAGCCCTTCCGCCGGGAGGTCATGCGCACCTACGGCGCATCCGTGACCCCCTCCCCCTCCATGGACACCCAGGTAGGACGGAAGATCCTGGCGGAGCATCCCGGCACCACGGGGAGCCTGGGCTGCGCCATCTCTGAGGCCGTGGAGACGGCAGTGGGGAGCGAGGGCTACCGCTATGTGCTGGGCAGCGTGCTGAACCAGGTGATGCTGCACCAGTCTGTGATCGGCCTGGAGGCCAAGGCAGCCCTTGACAAATACGGCGTGAAGCCGGATACGATCATCGGCTGCGCAGGCGGCGGCTCCAACTTAGGCGGCCTCATCGCCCCCTTCATGGGCCAGAAGCTCCGGGGAGAGGCGGACTACCGCTTCATCGCCGTGGAGCCCGCCTCCTGCCCCAGCCTCACCAGGGGCGTGTACGCCTACGATTTCTGCGACACCGGCATGGTATGTCCTCTGGCCAAGATGTACACCTTAGGCAGCGGCTTCATCCCCTCGGCGAACCACGCAGGGGGCCTGCGCTACCACGGCATGAGCTCCACCCTGTCGGAGCTCTACCACCAGGGGCTCATGGAGGCCACCAGCGTGAAGCAGACGGAAGTCTTCGAGGCCGCGGAATACTTCGCCAGGGTGGAGGGCATCCTGCCCGCCCCGGAAAGCTCCCACGCCATCCGGGTGGCCATCGACGAGGCCAGAAAATGCAAGGAGACCGGCGAGGAGAAGACCATCCTCTTCGGACTCACAGGCACGGGCTACTTCGACATGACGGCCTACGAGAAGTTCCACGACGGCCAGATGGAGGACTACATCCCCACGGACGCCGAGCTGGAGCAGTACCGCAACACGCTTCCTAAGATCGGCTGATTGCGGACGCATTTGTGTTAATAAGGTTCTCCGCAGCGGACTTCGATGCGTCAACCTGAGATTAATTTCGTTCGCCATTATACTGCATAACGCTGAATACTGCCTAATGCAATCATGCGATTGAACCAGTCAGCGTTATGCAGCCTGGCTTCACGGCAAATGAAATCGTTAAGCAGTATATTTTCCGCCGGTATTCCCTCTCCGCACCGCAAGAGGCATGGAGGAGCACAGTTCGCCGATCAGTCCCTCCGCCTTTTTCGTCACCCTGCTGCCCATCCCCTGGAGCAGCTCTCTATAGGCCGCCAGAACCTCCTCCTTTTTCAGGAGGCCCGAAGCCGCCAGGGCGGGAATCTGTCTCGCCAGCCTTTCGGCTGTCTGCCAGTCAACGGACAGATTGAAATGGACATACTCTTTCCAGTCCCTCATGACCCTCTGGAAGCCGCCAGGCTCCTTATCGCAGATTTGCTCCAGCCCGGGATACGCAAACGCCGCATTCTCTGGTTTCCCCCGCTCCTCCAGAATCCTCTGCGTCATTTCCGGGTCATAGCTGCTCATGTACTCGGTTTCCTGGAAAAGGACGCTGTAGAAACCACCGAAATAATGAAGCCTGCTGTACAGGAGAAACGCAAATTCGTCATATGATATTCTTTTTTTCAAAAACGCCTTCACTTCCGCATACAGCACCTCCATCTCCACCACACCGCAATGTCTGAGAAAGGCCTCTGCTGTTTCCACGATTTTGTCGTATTTCCTGCCTGACTTCATCCTTGAAGCATACACTTCTCTTATGGCTTCCGGCACCAGGACCGTATCCTGGTCCTCCCCGGAGAATTCGCAGAATCCGAAGGAGTAAAGCTGCGCAAGCGTACATCTTTCGCTGCCGTCGATCCATTCCATCTGCAGCAGCTCCGAAAGCATCTCCCTCATTCCGGCAGTCATGAACAGGAACATTCTGTCCGGATCCTCCAGCAAGATCCTCTCCATCTCCCGGCGCAGCGTGTCTGCCGGTTCCTTCTCACAGGGACTCCGCCGTCCTGTAAGTGCGGCATGCTCGTCCCGAATCAAGTCATCTTCAATGGAGGCCAGGATATCGCTTACGTGAACCTGGTCAGAAACCTGAACCTGAAGCTCCATGTCCTCTTCCAGGCACAGATACTGCTCCGGCGCCTCTCCCACAGCCCTGATCACCTCCGGCATCTCCACCTCGCCCTCCCGGATTTCCAGGACACGGATGTCAAACTCCCACATGTCCCCAAAGTCAAACAGATAGCTGAACTTCTGCCCCTTTCGCAGATCCAGCTCCCCCAGCAGCGTTGCTACCGACAAATCCGTATTCCGGTTCATGGCCTCCGAGGGCAAATATGTCCTCTTCATCATCCCCGCTCCCACCGTGAACGAGAAAAGATGGTCATCGTCAAAGGAGACAGCCCTTTGGATCGCGTCATGCAGGGCATAAAGAGAATCATCCAGATTCATCCGGATGACCCGGACACAGTCCGTATGCCTCAGCGAAACCTCCAGGTCAATGGTCTGATTTGCATCAAATGCCGACGCATTCTCAAACATCTCCGACAGCCTTTCCTCCGTTCCCTGCAGAAATCTGTCGGCAAATGCCTTATAGTAGCACTCTGCCAGCCTGCTTCCATCGCCGTCCTCCAGTTCGTCCTCTTCTATTTCTATCTCCGTATTTTCATAGATATCCGAGACGATTTCCAGCAAAGGCCGCGCCTCTATTTCCCACCAGCGCTTCCACATGTCATCTTCCGGCCCGGACTTCCCGCAGACCCTGATAAGGGAAAGCTCCTCCAGGTACGTCACCTGAATATACAGGCAGTCCCTAAAGAGCCCCATATTTTCCTGTAATCTCCTGCGTTTTCCATCAACCCATGGTTCCTCCGCGGCAAACCATTCCATGAGCTTGTCCACATATAAGCTCCACAATTCCGTTATGTTGTCTGTATACCAGGAACCGTCCTGGCGTGCGAAGGTCCCGTCAAACAGAAATACCACCAAAAACAATGCATACTGTTCCCACACCGAAGCCTCATGGAAAAATACATAATGTCTACCCTGCTCCAGCCTGTTCCCCGCCCCATTGGTCTCCAGGATTTTATATTTTATCGCCACGTAATAGAAAAATCGAATGAGCGGGTACTTGCCCTGAGGATAAACCGGCTTATCATATTCCTCCCGCCCCTGTAAAAGCATGTTTATGGCAAAGCAGTCCTTCTTGCCGATATTTCCCGTCTTAGGGGCAAGCTTTACCTGATTTTGGATTACATAGCCGCAAAATGCCCCAAAGTCCTGGCAGATCACAGCCGCCTCCTTTTCCAGCTGTTCCCAATCGCCATTCTGTTTTCCGCTCCGTCTGTCTTCTTTCTTCATTCGTTCCCCTCCTTCCCGCATGTAGCTGTCCACTACAGCTCCCTGTCGTTCCGCCGCCAGTTCCCTGGTTTTTCCTAAACACCATTATATATCATTCTGATGGCTTTTGGAACAGGCTTTCACAGCTTATATCTGCGTCTTCGAATACCCCTCCCGCCTCACATACTCCCGAAACTCCAAGGGCGTCATGCCCATATGCCTTTTGAACACCTTGCTGAAATAATTGCCCCCGGAAAACCCGCATTCCATCCCTATCTCCCCAACGCTTCCTCCCCCGGCTGTCAGCATGTCCACAGCCTGGTCCAGACGGATCCTGGTCAGGTAATCGATGGGCTTCCCCCCGGTCTCCCTGTAGAATTCCCGGGAGAGATGGCTCTGGCTCACCTTCAGGAAGGCCGCCACATCCGCTATGCCTATAGGAGATGTGAAATGCATCCTGATATACTTCTTCGCCCGGGCGCTGAGGGAGCCTTCCGCGTCCCTGTCCCCCGAAGGTGTGGTACACAGAGCGCAAAGAAGGCCGAAAGCCCGGCTGCTGAGCAGGAACGGATCCCGCGCCCTCCCCTCCTTCGCCATGGCGTGCATCTCGAACAGCAGCCGGACGGCTTCATGCCCCCGGGGCAGGGAAAAGACCTTCCCCAGATGGCTCTCTATCTGCCCGCAGTACCGCTCCGCCCCGTGGCATTCGAATATGGCGAAGAGGAATTCCCAGGGAGCCCGGTTGCGCCCCTCGTCGAAATAATAGCCCTCCTCCCCCGGCATCCGCAGGAAGAAGGCCTTCCCCTCGTCCACCACCTGCTCCTGGCCGCCTGTCCGCACCGTACCGCTTCCGGCCAGGGTATATTGGAGGAGGTAGGATGCCCCTCTCCCACTGTTCTCCAGATGATACCTGGCGGAATGCCTGGCCTCCCTGCCGATGGCCACCAGCTGTACGAAAGGCTCCTCCACGTCCTCCAGGAAATGGAACGCGTAATTGTCCAGTATGTCCGCTCTTTCCTCCTGCATCAAAAAATTACCCTTCCTTATCAAATACTTACCGTTGAAAAGTGCCGTCCATTTCTCTATGATAGAGGCAGATGACAGATTGCGGGATATGCCGGATGATGCATCCGGCTCCTGTTTTGGATTCTATACTGCGCACTGGTTAAATTTGCAGCGCAACCCGACTGCAGACCGTCAGCCAGGTACTTTCCCGGGGACACCACTGTAAATCCTGGCGGTCTACAGTATATTATAGCATCTGTCGGCATGAAAGTAAATCCACGGACGTATTTCCGAAATCGGTTTCACCACCACGGGAATCGTCTGCGGATATATGCGGCTCATCCGGGCAGGGGAACTGTCCGATTCCATATGAGTATCAAAAAATGGCACAAGGAGGCAAAACCATGTCTTTTAAAGTAGCATTCATCGGAGCCGGCAGCATCGGCTTCACCAGGGGGCTTTTGGCGGACATCCTGACAGTTTCGGAGTTCCATGATATCCAGGTGTCCTTCACGGACATCAACCCGGACAACCTGCGGATGGTCACCCAGCTCTGTCAGAGGGACATCGATGAGAACGGCCTTGCCATCAAGATCCATGCCACCCTGGACCGCAGGGAGGCCTTCCGGGACGCGAAATACGTCATCAACTGCGTCCGCATCGGCATGCTGGAGGCCTTTGAGACCGATGTGGACATCCCCCTGAAATACGGCGTGGACCAGTGCGTGGGCGACACCCTCTGCATCGGCGGCATCATGTACGGCCAGAGAGGCATCGCCGCCATGCTGGGATTCTGCAAGGACATCCGGGAGGTGGCTGCCCCCGGGTGCATCCTTTTAAACTATTCCAACCCCAACGCCATGGTCACCTGGGCCTGCAACAAATACGGGAAAGTGCCCACCTACGGCCTCTGCCACGGCGTGCAGCACGGCCACGAGCAGATAGCGAAGGCCCTGGGGCGGAAAAAGGAGGACGTGGACATCATCTGCGCCGGCCTGAACCACCAGACCTGGTACGTCAGCGTGAAGACAGACGGCGTGGAGCGTACGGGGGAGCTCTATGAATTGATGAAACAGGCTGACTTTGCCAAGGACGAGAATGTCCGCCTGGACGTGATGCGGAATTTCGGCTATTATTCCACGGAATCCAACGGCCATCTGTCGGAATATCTGATGTGGTACCGAAAGCGCCCGGAGGAGATGGAGAAATGGATTAACTACAGCTCCTGGATCCAGGGGGAGACCGCCGGGTACTTAAGGGTCTGCCGGGAGAGCCGGAACTGGTTCGAGACGGACTTCCCCAACTGGCTGAAGGAGACTGCCAGGAAATTCACGCCGGAAAGCCGCTCCACCGAGCACGGCAGCTATATCATCGAAGGTCTGGAGACTGGCCGGCTCTATCGGGGCTGCTTCAACGTGATGAACAATGGCGCCATCACCAACCTGCCCGCGGAATGTGTGGTGGAGGTGCCCTGCTATGTGGACTACAATGGCATCTCCATCCCCAAGGTGGGCGACCTGCCCTTGGGCTGCGCAGCCATCTGCTCCGCCAGCGTATGGGTACAGAAGCTGGCCGTGGAGGCCGCCGTCCATGGGGATATCAGCCTCCTCTATCAGGCGGCCATGATGGATCCCCTCACCGGCGCGGTCTGCACCCCCGATGAGATCCGGCAGATGGTGGACGAGATGCTGGTGGCGGGCAGGCAGTGGCTGCCCCAGTACAGCGAAGAGATTCCGAAAGCCGAGAAGCGCCTGGCGGACAGCCGCCTGCCCTTACATCCCGCCAAGGGCTTTAGGCTCCACACCAAGACCGTGGAGGAAATGGCGGAAGAGAAGGCAAAATACCGCGCCCTGGCCTCCGCTGCCGCAAAAGAAAACGTGAAATGATTCCCGCGCACAGAGGGAGCCTGGCCGTCCTTTCCGGCCAGGCTCCCCTTCCGCCTCTCTGCCCATCCCTACACGAACAGCGTGCATCCCTGGGCCCTGAACTGCTCTATCTTTTCGTCAATCCGCTCCACTGTCACCCCCAGCTTCGCCGACAGGCATGTCTTACACAGGAAGCTTGTGCTCCCCCGATTGATGAATTTCTTGTAGGCCCCCACCTCGTTAAAGGTAAGGGCCTTGCCGCACTGCATACAGCCGCCTGTCACAGCCTGACCACCTTCGCCCGGATCATGGCGCAGCCGAAGGGCTCCAGCTCCCGGATCATGGTGGCATTCTTAATCTCCACCTTCTCCCCGCTCCACAGCTCCGTTGCGTCCAGCGTCCTGCCTGTGCTGAAGGGCAGCCCCAGCTCGTCCAGGTTCAGCCTGGCCACGGCCTTCCCCTCGCCCAGGTTGAACATGCCGATAGCGATGTCGCCGTTCTCCAGCTGCCTGGAATACAGC
>NZ_CAPDXS010000115.1:0-17600 GCF_948601915.1 uncultured Acetatifactor sp.
CCGGGCGGATTCGGGACTTGCACCCGTTGGAAACGTGCGCCGCCGGGCGCACGACAGAGAAAACCTCCGCAGGCGGCTGCCCCGGAGGTTTTTATCTACATCATGCACTTCCCCACATGCCGCCAGCGGCAATGCCGTTCCTAACGGCACAAACAATCTCTGCAAGACCGGAAGAATGCCCATGCATTTTGGGCATTCTTCTGTGTGAGACCGGCTTGCAAAGCGAATTCATTCGCTTGCAAGCCCAGAAGTTCTTGGGCGACATCCTTTGGCGCCCTAGAACTTCTTCTCACACTTTACAGCTTCTTCAGGAAATTCCCGTCTATGGTCACGCCCTCATTGATCACGATGAACGCGTTAGGATCGTACTTGTGCACCACAGCCTTGAGCCTGGACACCTCGTACTTGGACAGGGTGATGTAGAGCATGTGGGACTGCTCGTAAGTATAGGCCCCCAAGGTCGTCCACTTGGTAAGGCCCCTGCCAATCTCCTCCATGATCGCCTTCTCCAGATCCACATTGTTCAGCTTGGTGATGATATTGGCCTCCACGTTGATGTTCTGGATATGTACCTTGTCTATGGCCAGGGAATGCACCGAGGCGAAGATCACGGAGTACACCACGATCTCAATGTCGAACAGGAAAAGGCAGATGATGTACAGGGACAGATTCACGATCAGGTACACCTTCCCCACGCTGAAGTCCCGCCGCCACTTGGTGAGCAGCACGCCCACCACGTCCAGCCCGCCGCCGGAGGACGCCATCCGCAGGATGATGCCGATTCCGGCGCCGGAAACGATGCCTCCCACCACGCAGGCCGCCACGGTATCGTCCACCACCTGCACGATGGGCACCACGGACAAAAACACCGTCATGGCCGTGACGGTGACCAGGGTCTTCGCGAAGAACTTCCGCCCCATCCTGGTAAAGGCGATGATGAAGATGGGCACATTGATGATGTAGTAGATGATACCCGCGATGTCGAAGCTGTGGAAATTCATGTGCAGATATTCCACCAGCAGCGTCCTGATCACCTGGCAGATGCCCATGAGCCCGCCCGAATACAACTGGGCGGGCACCACGAACAGGTTCACGCCGATGGCGTACATCAGTGATGCCACGATGCAGGCCAGCGTCCTCTTCCCCTCATATACCATGTTCTCTCTGCTCATATCACGCCAGCACCTGCTCAATCTTTGCCTGGAAATCCGCCGCCGACATGGCGCCCACATAGTTGGCCACAGGCTTTCCCCCCTTGAAGACCACGAAGGCCGGGATGCTGGAGATGCGGTAAGTCTGGGCTAACTGCATATTTTCGTCGATATTGCATTTCCCCACCTTGAGCCGCCCCTCAAAGGCCTCCGCCATCCTGGCCACCACCGGACCCATCATCCTGCAGGGATTGCACCAGTCCGCATAGAAGTCCACCAGCACGGGCTCGGATGCCTGCAGTACCTCCGCGTCGAAATTGTCCGCCGTAAATTTGTATTCCATGATTCTACCTCTTTTCTGCACCCTTCCGGTGCGCCGTTATCATCTTCCTGACTGTCTTCCGCACCGCAGGCCTGCCCGCCGTCTGCCCCCCAGCCGCCTCCGCCCGGGCTGTTCTATGGGATTTCCCCTTCGCCTGTCCCGGAATCTCCGCGCTGTCCCGCGAACCTTCCTCCCGCATATGGACATCCCGATTCCGTTCACTGCCCGGGACGGGAGATGTACTTGCAGATAGGGTTCCCCAGACATGAGAACTTCTCCTCGTACTCCGTCATCACGTTCCCCTCCATCAGACGCGGATCGCTGTGGAGGTCATAGGTCACCTGGTCGGCCGCCCACCCCGCGGGCGAAAGCTCCTCCAGGGCGAAATCGAACAGCTCCCTGTTGTCCGTCTTGAACTCCAGCCTGCTGCCAGGCTTCAAAATCACACGGAAGCGGGCCAGGAACTGGCGGGAGGGGAGCCTTCGCTTGGCATGCCTGTCCTTGGGCCAGGGATCAGAGAAGTTCAGGTAGATCCTGTCCACCTCCCCCGCCCCGAAGACCTTCCCGATGTCCTCCGCGTCCATCCGTAGGAACTTCAGGTTCGGCAGCTCCTCCGCCTCCATCTTGTGGACGGCCCGAATCAGGACGCTGGAGTATTTCTCGATGCCCACGTAGTTGATGTGGGGATGTCCCTTAGCCATAGTATGGATGAATTTCCCCTTTCCCATACCGATTTCGATGTGGATAGGATTTCCATTTCCGAACATCTCTCTCCATCTGCCGGGGCACTGGCACATCAGCGCCTCCGGCACCACATAAGGGCTCCCGGCAATCGCCTCCCTGGAGCCCGTAATATTGCGCAGCCTCATCTCCTATACTCCCTGTCAGGAATCTTCTGTTCCTTCTAACTATAAATGTACTGTAAAATCGGATGCTTGTCAATCCATGATTTCACCCTTTGCCTTTTTCTCCTGGTATTCCCTGAGCCTTTCGTTCATCCGCTTCGCCTCCTCCGCCCTCTGTGCCCAGGTGACGGCCGATACCAGGGCGAAGATCAGGGCTATAGTGATGAGCATGGCTGCTATGCTCTGGATCCGGTCGATCCGGTACCAGTGGAACCAGAAGCCTGCCCCCAGCACGATTCCGTTGATCAGAAGGTAGTGGATCAGGGTGCGGATTCCCATCTCCGCCTTTCCTAATGTCCTGTCCCAGGGATAGATCAGGCAGGTCAGGGCGCACAGGGCGGACACCGCCGGAATCTGCCACAGGACAGCCGTCTCCACCGTGTCGGTGGGCTCCAGGATCGTGGTGAACGCCGCCACGGCAATCACCACGCAGGCCGTCACCCTGGAAAACGCATTGAATAGAAACCGTATTTTTCTCATATCGCTCCTCCGCGCGGGCCTATAATCCCAGTTTTTCCTTCAGAACCGGCACATACTGCCGGGAGACGATCAGCTTCTCCCCGTTTTTCATGGCCGCCTCAAAGCGTCCGTTGAAGGCGGGGCTCAGGCTCTCCACCTTGGCCAGGTTGATCACCGTAGACTTGGAGGCCCGGAAGAAATCTGTGCCAGCCAGCCGCTCCTCCAGCTCGTACAGCTTCAGCTTCGTCTCGTAGACTTCCTTTTCCAGATAGGCGAACACCCTGTTGTCCACGGCCTCAAAATAGTAGACCGCGGACGGCAGTATCCGAAACAGCCGCTCCTGCCTGGAGACGGTGAGCTTCTCCCGCCCCGCCCGCAGGGCGTACACCAGCTTCAGGAGCTGCTCGTCCATGCCTCTGCACCGGATGACAATCTCCTCTTCTTCTCCCTCCGGCAAATCCTGTATCGTAATCTTCATTCCCGTCCCCCTGACTCGCATCTGCCCCCAAAACATCCCTGCCCGGGGCTTTCGGCCGCCTTCTCTCAGCGCAGCTTCCTGCGCCTGCTCAGGGCCGCTCCGGCCACAATGGCTATTATAGCATAAAGCAGCAGGATCAGCACCTGTTCTCCCGGGGAAAATTTATGCTCCCCTGCCATGACGCTGATTCCCATGGCCTCCCGGAAGATATCCTCCGCCCCCTGGGGCATTCCCGCAAAGGTTTCCACGATGGCCTCCTCCGTGCAGACCTCCCGCATCATGGACGCGCCGTGGAGCACGGGCAGGCACTTCAGGGCTGACTGTACCGGGGCGGACAGAGAATCCATGGGCAGATAGATCCCTCCCACGAAGCCCACCAGCGTGCCGACGATCGTCAGCAGGCCGCTCCAGGCGCTGCTGTTGTGGACGGACAGCGCGAACAGGTACGCAATTGTGGCGAAGACGAAGGTGTTCAGGGCAATCATGCCCCCAAGCGCAAGCACGCTCCCCGCCCCCAGCAGCCCGTATCCCCGGAGGGCGAAATACCCCTCCCCCGCCGCCAGGGTCAGCAGACACATCCCCGTCCCCACCAGCCATGCGGACAGGATATAGCCCAGGGAGAGCTTCAGCCTGCTCACCGGCGTCACATAGAACGCCGCCAGCCGCTTCTCCGTCTCGTCCTGCACCATGATCCCCGTCACCGTGAGGGTCACCGTCACCGCATTGACCACCAGGATCCCCGCCAGGGTCCAGAGCTGGATCAGATAGGCCGCATTCCTTTCATCCGCCGCCAGATCCCTCTCCCCACCCCATTCCGAGAGCAGGTCCACCAGAGTCTGGCTGTTCATCCGCCCCAGGAATATCACCATCAGCGCCAGCACAATGAGCATGGACAGCAGCGAGAAGAACACTGCGGAGCGCTCCCTTAAGAACAGCAGGCTGTTCCTTTTTACCAGATATCCGATTTCCTTCATGATTCTCCCCCCTGTTTTTCCAGTGCTTTACCTGTTATGTTCAAAAATACGTCATCCATGGAGCCCTGTACCAGTTCGAAGCCCTGGAGGCAGTGCTCCGCCTCCCGGAGAATCGGGATGGCGGCCAGGCTATCCTGCAGGGTCACCACGAATGTCCCCCCATCGGCTTCTTCCGCCGCCAGGCAGCCCTCCTTTCCTCCCACGCCGCCAGGGGCCCCCCGGTGCCTGGCCAGAAGCTCCGCCATCTCCCCGCGCTTCCCCTCCCTGGGGACCAGCAGGAGCCGGTCTCTGGCAAAGCGCTCCTTCAGCGAAAAGGGCGTTCCCGTCTCCCGAATCTTTCCACTGTCCATGACGGCGATATGGGTGGCCCGGGCGGCCTCCTCCATGTAGTGGGTGGTCAGGAAGACGGTGACCCCTTCCTGGCGCAGCTCCTCCAGGCTCTCCCAGACCGTCTGTCTGGTGGCTGGATCCAGCCCGGTGGTGGGTTCGTCCAGGAACAGGAGCCTGGGCGTGTTCACCAGGGCGGCCCCGATTTCGCAGCGCCGCTTCTGCCCCCCGGAGAGATGCTCATACCGTCTGCCGAACAGCGGCAAAAGCCCCAGCTTCTCGCCCACTCTGCCTATGCTTTCCTTAAGCCTCCCGCCCTTCAGGCCGTACAGGGAGCCCCTGACGGTCAGGTTCTCCTGTACGGTCAGCTTGTTGTCCAGGCAGTTGTTCTGCCATACCACCCCGATCTGGCGCCGGATGGCTTCATCCTCCCTGCCCAGCCTGTGCCCGCAGACCGCCGCCTCCCCTGCCGTGGGTGCCAGCAGGGTGCACAGCATGTTGATGGTGGTGGACTTCCCCGCTCCGTTCACCCCCAGGAAGCCGAACAGCTCCCCCTGCTCCACCTGGAAGTCGATGCCGTCCACCGCCTTGACCTGCTGGAAAGTTTTTTTGAGTCCGCTGACCTTTATGACCGGTTCCATATCGTCTCCTCCTGTCTGCCCGTTTCTGTACTTATAGGAAAGCATAAAAGGGCGCTCCGTGCAAGCAATCGGCGGTGAGCTGCGTTTTTTCGCCCTTAAGTTGCATGTACCGCAATTTCTCCCTTTGGTTTTTGAGGAGAATGGTGTATAATAGAATCTATACTGCACACACAAGATACTATTATCCAAAACCTATAATGGGAGCATGATGCAGGAATCTTTAGATGTGAATGAATAGATGCGAGGTTGACAGATGTCCGCTAAACTTTTCCATAAATATATCCGGCTTTTCGCTGCCGTCCTCTGCGCCGGCAGTCTGGCCCTGGCCCCTGCCCTCCCTGTGGAGGCCCAGGCCCCTTCCGCCGCGGAGCTGCTTCTTGCAGCCAACCGCGCCCTGCCCGTCCAGTCCAACGAGGTGCCCAACTGGCCCGCTGGCCCTGTGGTGGGGGCGGAGTCCGCCATTTTGATGGAGCTCCAGACAGGCACCATCCTCTATGCGAAGAATATCCACCAGCGGGAATACCCCGCCAGCACCACCAAGATCCTCACCACCCTGATTGCCGCGGAGCGGTGCCAGATGGATGAGATCGTGACATTTTCCCACGATGCTGTCTTCGACACGCCCTGGGACAGCAGCCACATCGCCATGGACGTGGGGCAGGAACTGACCATGGAGCAGTGCCTGAACGCCATCCTGATCCGCTCCGCCAATGAGGTGTGCTATGCGGTGGCGGAGCACATCACGGGCACCACGGACTGGCAGGTCTTCTCGGACATCATGAATGAGCGGGCCGGGGAGCTGGGCTGCCTGAACACCCATTTCATCAACCCTAACGGCCTGCCGGACGAGGACCATTATACCACGGCCTATGACCTGGCCATGATCGGCAGGGCCTTCTTCGCCAACGAGATGCTGTGCAAAATCACCCTGTCCCCCCGGATCGACTTCCCGGCTACGGACAAGCTGCCCCAGGGGAAGCTGGAGAACAACCACATGGAGATTATCCCCGGCGGAACCTATGCCTATGAATACATCGTGGGCTGCAAGACCGGCTACACGGACGATGCCAGGAGCTGCCTGGTGTCCTGCGCGGAGAAGGACGGACTGAAGCTGATCTGCGTGGTGATGCGGGACGAGGCCCCCAACCACTACGAGGACACCATCTCTCTCTTCGAGTACGGCTTCTCCAATTTCGAGCGGGTGAACGTGGCTCAGACGGAGACGAAATACAATATCGACAACACCGGGCTATTCTACAGCGGCAACGACATCTTCGGCAGCTCCCGGCCCTTCCTTTCCTTAAATAAAGAGGATTTCATCGTCCTGCCCCGGACGATTCCCTTCGAGGAGGTCTCTTCCTCCATCTCCTACGAGGCGGCGGATGAGAGCCAGGCGGCGGTAATCTCCTATTCTTATCAGGAGGTGCCCTTGGGCACCGTCCGGGTGGATTTCAACGCGGACAGCCAGGAGCCCAGTATCTTTGATATGGAAGGGGAGGAGGGGGCCGCCGCGCCCGACCAAAATGGCGGCGACGATTCTGTCATATTCGTCAATGTGAGGTTTCTTCTCATAGGCGCCGCCGTACTGGCAGGTCTGCTGCTTCTATGGCTCATCGTCCACCTGATCCTCAAGAACTATAATTTCTCTCCCCGGAGCGGCAGACGGGGATGGCGGAAGCGCAACCGCCACAGAAGGCGTGGCTCCAGAAAACACAGAGGCCCTGACTTCTAGTCATGGCCTCTCCTTTGTCCCGCGGCTTTTCCTTTGGACCCGCTTCCTGTGCACATCGCTTGCATGCTCCCTGCGGGCCTTCAGCGCCTCCGCGTCCTCGTCCGAAATCAGCTTCGTAGTCTTTACCACATAGACCTTCCCGGCGGGGGATTTCCGAATCCTGATCTTCCCCTTCAGGTAGCCGTGCTTCTCGCAGTAGGCCAGGCAGACGTAATGCTTCCCTCCCGGCGAAAACCACCTAATCTTCTTGCGCAGGTTCCTGCGGCAGAGGTAGCATTTGCTGGATGCCACCTCCCTGTCCTCCAGAGCCTCCTCCTTGGTGTCGAATTCCCTGGAAATGTATTTTGCGTAATTGTCGAACTGTACCTTCAGCTCGGATTTCCTGTCCTTCGGCGGGTGGAACACATCGTAGGAGAGGTTCCGCAGCGCCGCGGGCTTCTCCGCCAGAATCCTGGCCAGGATCTTCGCCGTGTAATGGGCGTCGGCAAAGGCCCTGTGGAAGGGGATGTCCTTCTCCAGCTCCAGGAAGTCCACGGCGTATTCCAGGGATTTCCTGCTCTTCCCGTCCTCATAGGCGATGCTGAACAGCTTCTGCACGTCCAGGTAGGCCAGGGGGCCGTCCGCCAGTGGCTCCATGTGATAGTGCTCCATGTTCCGCTGCAGCTCCGTCAGATCCGCGCTGCCCCAGCTGCAGAAGCGGTACTCCTCCTCCCCGCACCAGGCAAAGAACGCCTCCGCCACCTCGGGAAAGGGCCGGCCTTTCTTCAGCTCCTTCATCCGCAGATGAATCAGGCGGCCGGTGGCCTGATTCATCTCATGGTACACAGACGGCCTGATGAGCTGGTTGAATTCTCCTGCCCTTTCTATGAGGAACGCGCCGTTGCCTACGCCTCCGTCTTCTTTCTTCGTACTCCGATCCTTTACAGGTCCTCCGCCGCTGCCGGAATTCCCGTCCCCGGCAGGGCTGCCGCCGTCGCCCGGCTGTCCGCAGGGGACGGTGTGCAGCTTCACCGCGCCGATCTCTATGATTTCAAAGGGAATGGCAGGCACCTCGTGTTCCGTGATCCCGTTTGCCTGGTTCCATTCCAGATCCAATACCACATAGTTCATCCAGATTCCTTCCCACGGCTGCGAAGCTCTCTGTCCTGCTTCCAAAAATAAGCCTTAAGCGGAGGCCTCAGCCGTTCTTATGCCATATTGCGCCTCAATCCAGGTGTGGGCCAGGGCAATCCAGGAAGCGCACTCCTCCTGGATGGCAGTGCCCCCCTGTCCCTGGGTGAGCTGGTTGGCAAGGGACAGCCCGTGGCCGCCCACAGGGTACACATGGAGCTCCGAGGGCACTTTTGCCCGGCACATCCCGTTTACGAACATAACCGAATTCTCCACCGGCACACAGTCGTCCGTATAGGTGTGCCAGAGGAATGTGGGAGGCGTGTCGCCGCTCACCTGGTTCTCCAAAGACAGCGCCTCCACCGCGGGTGCCCCCAGCAGAGCGGAGATCTCCGCCTCGCTGTCCCCGATCAGATTTTCGAAGGAGCCTCTGTGGGCGTATTCGCCGGAGGTGATGACAGGATAGCACAGAATCAGGCCGTCGGGCCTCCAATGCCTGCGGTCGCCTCCCTCCGCGCCCAATGCCTTCGCCAGGAAATCCCTGTTCCAGAACACGCCCAGGGACGCCACCAGGTGGCCTCCGGCGGAGCAGCCCAGCACGATGATCTGCTCGGGGTTCACATGCCACTCCTCTGCATGCTCCCTGATCAGGCCCACGCTCCAGGCCAGCTCGCACAGGGCCATGGGGAACACCGCGGGTGCCACGGAATAGCGCAGCACGGCCGCATGGTATCCCATGGCCAGGAACTGCAGGGCCAGCGGCTCCGCCTCCCGGTCCGAGGTCATGGCGTATCCGCCGCCGGGGCAGACCAGCACCAGAGGCCTGGTCGCGATGCCGATCTCCGCGGAATCGTCCTGGATGTAGGTGACCAGCTTCGCACAGGGCTGGGAACCGGGCAGTTCTATTTTGTAGGTCTCATTTTTCATATTCTCTTTCTCTCCTCAATCCTCTCCTGAATCAATATGGCGGCGCTCGCCGGACCTGTTCCCCATCCGCCCGGATATGCTCCATGGCTTTTATGTCCGCACAGCCATGGCTACCGGCGTACACAGACTACGAGGCTGTGCATGGGCGATGGGGCTCCGGCATATGCGCCCCGGTCCTGGTATTTAATAAGCCCTGCCCCAGTACACCATCTTCTTGGCGGGCCTGCCGCAGCACACGCAGGTGTCCGCGATATGCTCCTGTTCGAAGGGCATGCAGCGGCTGGTGACGCTGAGCTTTTCCTTGATCACGTTCTCACATGCCTCGTCCCCGCACCACATAGCCTTGACGAAGCCAGATCTCTCGTTGAATATCTTCTCGAACTCCTCCATGCCCACGGCCGTGAAGGTGTTCTCCTCCCGATGGGCCCTGGCGCGCTCCAGCATCTCCCGCTGAATGGTGTCCAGCAGTCCGCCCACCTCTGCCTCCAGCTCGTCTAAGCTCACCTCAATCTTCTCACGGGTGTCCCTGCGGACGAGGACGCACTTTCCGGCCTCTATGTCCTTGGGGCCGATCTCGATGCGGACAGGGTAGCCGCGCATCTCCGCCTCGGCAAACTTCCAGCCAGGGCTCTTGTCCGTGTCGTCCACCTTCACCCGGAAGCCGCCCTTCAGCCTGTCCCGGAGCTCGTAGGCTTTCTCCAACACCCCTTCCTTCTTCTGCTGAATGGGCACGATGCACACCTGCATGGGGGCTACCTTAGGAGGCATCACCAGGCCCTCGTTGTCGCCGTGCACCATGATGATGCCGCCGATCAGACGGGTGCTCAATCCCCAGGAGGTCTGATGGACGTATTTCAATGTGTTGTCCCTGTCCGCAAACTGGATGCCGAAGGCTTTGGCGAAGCCGTCCCCGAAGTTGTGGCTGGTGCCGGACTGCAGGGCCTTGCCGTCGTGCATCAGGGCCTCGATGGTGTAGGTGGCGACGGCTCCGGCGAATTTCTCCTTATCGGTCTTGCGCCCTTTTATCACCGGTATGGCGAGCACCTCCTCGCAGAAGTCCGCGTATACGTTCAGCATCCGGATGGTCCTCTCCTGGGCCTCTTCCTCCGTGGCATGGGCGGTATGGCCCTCCTGCCAGAGGAATTCCCGGGAGCGCAGGAAGGGCCTGGTCTCCTTCTCCCAGCGCACCACCGAGCACCACTGGTTGTAGACCCTGGGGAGGTCACGGTAGGAGTGGACGTCGTTTTTATAGAAATCGCAGAACAGGGTCTCCGAGGTGGGGCGCACGCAGAGCCGCTCCTGGAGGGGCTGCAAGCCGCCGTGGGTCACCCAGGCCACCTCCGGGGCGAAGCCCTCTACGTGGTCTTTTTCTTTCTGCAGCAGGGACTCCGGGATGAACATGGGGAGGTAGACGTTCTCCACCCCTGCGGCCTTGAAGCGCTCGTCAAGCTGCCTCTGGATCAGCTCCCATATCGCGTAGCCCGCGGGCTTGATCACCATGCATCCCTTTACGGAGGTGTAGTCGATCAGCTCCGCTTTCTTTACCACATCCGTGTACCACTGGGCGAAATCCACGTCCATGGATGTAATCTCTTCTACCATTTTCTTGTCTGCCATTTTTCTTTCCTCCTGATTCATGACAATAGAAAGCCTGCTTTCTATTGTACCAGTTCCGCAGCTGCCCTGTCAGTACCAGTTACTGCACAGGGTTTCCGGCCGCAAGGACATGCGTCCGTTCATCCTATGGGCACTCATCCGGGCAGATGCTGTTTTCCAGTTCCGCAGCGAATTTTCACGCTGCCTGGGATGTTGCCGCACAAAAAACGCCGGACTTCCATCCCACAAGGGACCGAAAATCCGGCGGTACCACCCTAATTGACGCAAATGCGCCCATCTCTCATGCCCTTAACGCAGGCCTGCGCCGCACTTTCGCCCGCTGCGGGCTTTTTGTCCTCCCACAGGCCTCGCGCGGAGCTCCGAGGCAGGTTCCAGCTCCTCCGCATAAGGGCCTCCCAGCCGCATGCCTTCACCGCCCTCCGCAATGCGGATCGGACATGCCACGCCCTCTCTCTGGAATGCTTCCGAAAGCTGTACTATCCCTCTTCACAGCCACTCTATATGGATAGGATTATAGTGCAGGAAATGGGGGTTTGTCAAGGAGAAAATCGCTTCCGGAGCGAATCCAGTCTTACCCAACCTAAAACAACTGCCGAAACCAAAAACGTTCCGACAGTTGCTGCACCAGTGCACTATCGCTCCGCCCGCATGGGATTGCTCAGGAAATCCTCATAGGACAGCCGGATGCCCTCCTCCAGCTCCGTGCGGTAAGTCCAGCCTAACCCCGTGGCCTTGGACACGTCCAGGAGCTTTCTGGGGGTGCCGTTTGGCTTGCTGGCATCCCAGCGGATCTCCCCGGTGTAGCCGATGACCTTCGCCACCAGCTCGGTGAGCGCTTTGATGGTCAGCTCCTTGCCGGTGCCTGCGTTGACGGTCTCGTTGCCGCTGTAATGGTTCATGAGGAACACGCACAGGTTGGCCAGGTCGTCCACGTAGAGGAATTCCCGCAGGGGCGAGCCGTCCCCCCAGCAGGTGACGTATGGAAGCCCCTGCTCCTTTGCCTCGTGGAACCGCCTTATCAGCGCGGGCAGCACATGGCTGTGGGTGGGATGGTAGTTGTCATTGGGGCCGTATAAATTCGTGGGCATGACAGAGATGTAGTCCGTCCCGTACTGGCGGTTCAGGAACTCACAGTATTTCAGCCCGGAAATCTTGGCCAGGGCATAGGCCTCGTTGGTCTTCTCGAGCTCGCTTGTCAGCAGGCAGCTCTCCGGCATGGGCTGGGGGGCCATCCGGGGATAGATGCAGGAGGAGCCCAGGAATTCCAGTTTTTTGCAGCCGTTCTGCCAGGCGCTGTGGATGACGTTCATCTCCAGGGTCATGTTGAACCACATGAAGTCCGCCAAAGCCTCCTGGTTGGCCACGATGCCCCCCACTTTCGCCGCCGCCAGGAACACGTACTCCGGCTTTTCCGCGGCGAAGAAGTCCTCCACCTGCTGCTGGCGGCACAGGTCCAGCTCACTGTGGGTGCGCGTGATGATATTTTCGTAGCCCTGGCGCCGCAGCTCCCGGAGGATGGCGGAGCCCACCATGCCCCGGTGCCCGGCCACGTAGATTTTCGCGTTTTTTTCCATCATAATGCCTTTCTGTTCTAATGTCTTACTCTTCTTACATCCTCTTTTTCAAAAAAGTTTCCGCTGAGCCAATCATTCTCGGGCGGAAAATCGTTTTGGTAATATTACAGATAAATCACATCCGGCCTGTATAGTCGGTCTACTATCTCATCCACGCTGATGCCATTTCCGGCCATTATCGTTCCGATGACCTGGCAGTTCGGGATACTTGCTGAAATTTCTTCCAACCACAGGCTCACCTCATCGTCATCGCCAAGACCCTGACGGATTTTCTCCACTCGTTCCTTTATCTCATCCCTGGTCAATTTTTTCATAAGATTTCCTTCACGAATTCCGATATGGCCGCCGCGGCACTCCCCCGAAAAGGCCAGGTTGCAGAGCCCCGCGGCATGTGCCCCGATGCATGAATCCTTGAGCAATCAGCACTCGCTGTCCACCCCAGTGCTGCGTTGTCGTCCTCCGCCTTGTCCTGGTGCGGCCATCAAGCACTGATCACTCGGGAATCATGCACCGGTGCACTAGCGGCAGCCTGCCATATACACGGCCTTCTCCCGTCTGGCCAGAATCCTGTCATGCTCTGCCATGATCTCTATCAGCCGTTCATAGCTGGTGGCCTGGGGATTCCATCCCAGCACAGTCCTCGCCTTGGTGGGGTCGCCCAACAGGTTGTCCACATCGGTGGGCCGGAACCACTGGGGATTCACGCAGACTAACATCTTGCCTGTGGCGACGTCATACCCCTTCTCCTCCAGGCCGCTTCCCTCCCAGCGGATAGTGATGCCGTTGGCGGCGAAGGCCTTCTCCGTGAAGTCCCGCACCGTGTGCTGGACGCCCGTGGCGATGACGAAGTCCTCCGGCTTGTCCTGCTGGAGAATCAGCCACATGCATTCCACATAGTCCCTGGCATAGCCCCAGTCCCTCTTGGACTCCAGGTTCCCCAGCTCCAGATGGTCCTGCACCCCCTCGGCGATGCGGCCGGCGGCCAAAGTGATCTTGCGGGTGACGAAGTTCTCGCCACGGCGCTCGGACTCATGGTTGAACAGGATGCCGTTGGCGGCGAACATGCCGTAGGCCTCTCTGTATTCCTTCACGATCCAGAAGCCGTACTGCTTGGCCACGGCGTAAGGGCTGTAGGGGTGGAAGGGCGTGGTCTCGCTCTGGGGCACCTCCTCCACCTTGCCGTAGAGCTCGGAGGTGGATGCCTGGTAAATCTTCGTCTTTCCAATCAGCCCCAGGATGCGCACCGCCTCCAAAATGCGCAGCACGCCGATGGCGTCCACGTCCCCGGAATACTCCGGCACGTCGAAGCTCACCTGCACATGGCTCTGGGCCGCCAGGTTATAGATCTCGTCCGGCTGGACGATATTGATGACGCGAATCAGGGAGGAGGAATCCGACAGATCGCCCTCGTGGAGGGTGATCGATCTGGCCGCGATCAGGTGGTCAATGCGGGCTGTATTGGGCAGGGAGGCCCGGCGGATGATGCCGTGCACCGCATAGCCCTTCTCTAAGAGGAACTCTGCCAGGTAGGATCCGTCCTGTCCGGTGATGCCTGTGATCAGTGCTGTCTTTCCCATATTTATCTGCTCCTTTCGGGGTCTGTGCTTTCAGGGCGCCGTATCCTGCGCCCAGTCTGTCCCATTATTATATGGAAAATCCCCTGCCTTTACAATTCAGGATATTGCGGGAGTCTTGTACAATCTTGACTTTTGTGATAGACTTATTTCCGGCACCCTGTCACGAAGCCGCTTACAGGAGGACAGCTATGGATCACATGTTCCAGGGAACTTCCGTCCAGTCCAACCGCATCATATACACAGCCTCCCCCTTTGCCAAGGCCAACCTCCTCTACCTGCAGGAGGCCGGGGAGCTGCGCGCCCTGAAGCCCCATGTCAACAGCCGCCAGGGGCTGCGCTCTTTCCTGTTCTTCCTGGTGGCGGCAGGCTCTGGAAAGCTGGTCTACGAGGGCCAGACCTACCCCCTCCTGCCCGGAGACTGCGCTTTCATCGATTGCAGGAAGCCCTATGCGCAGAGCTCGTCTGAAGACAATCTGTGGTCATTGAAATGGATTCATTTCTATGGTTCCAGTATGGGCGGAATCTACGAAAAATATGTCCAGAGGGGCGGCGGGCCTGTGATTGCCCAGGGAGACGGCACCTCCGCTTTCTCCGGCCTGCTCACCGAGCTCCTGGCCCTGGCGGGCTCGGAGGACTATATCCGGGACATGCGCATCAATGAGAAGATCACCTGCCTCCTGACCTGTGTCATGGCCCAGAGCTGGCACCCGGAGAACCGCTCCCAGACCTCCTCGAAAAAGCAGTCCCTCCAGTACGTCAAATCCTATCTGGAGGAACACTATCAGGAGCATATCACCTTGGACCAACTGGCAGGCCAGTTCTATATCAACAAATTCTACCTCTCCCGCACCTTCCGGGAGCAGTTCGGCGTCACGGTGCTGGGATACCTGGACCAGCTCCGCGTCACCCGCGCCAAGCGGCTGCTGCGCTTCTCGGACCTCACCGTGGAGGCCGTGGGCCGGGAGGTGGGCATCCCGGAGCCCGGGTACTTCAGCCGGGTGTTCAAGAAGGTGGAGGGGGTGGCGCCGGGGGAGTACCGGAGGATGTGGTAGATTATATAAGCTTCATCATACCATAGCTTCAATCAGCATCTTGTCTCCGACCGCAATCTCCCGGACGCCGACCTGCTTGCTCTTATTGAAATTAAAACTCACCATATAGCCTTTGTTCTGATTATAGTCATTCAGATATCCCACCAACTGCTCCTCCCCACGGCGGTTATATTCTTCCCCGTGCCAGAGCTTCATCTCAATCACATACTGCTCGCCGCGGTAATCCACGATTACATCTGTCCGCCGTAAGTCCCTGGTCCTGGATTCCACATAGTAGTTTCCTGTCCCATTGATAATAGGGCGCAGGTAGAGCAGAAAGTATTTCCTTCCTTCTTCCTCCAAGAAGGAATCGCCCCTGTCCCCATACAGTTCAGAGAAATGCAGAACGAACTTCTCCAGGACCCGCCTCATATTCAGGCGGCCATTCGTCACGAACTGGTTCCTGTCCTGCATGGACAGCTTATAAATATCCAGTCCTCTCACCTCGGCATTCGAAAGGAAGTAGTTATACAGCCATGTGTCAAAAATGCGGTTCGCTATCACAAGCATTCCGTTCCGGTCTGCAACAAATCCGAACATGGTCGCGATGCTGATTGCAGGCTCATAAAAATTGTATGTGATATTCTTTCCGGTAAACAATAGAGCCTTCAACATGGCCTCGAGTTCCGGATAGCTTATCAGTTTTTCGCTCAGGGACTCAAAAAGGGTATTCCTCTCCGAAAGGAGCATGCGCAACGCTTCCAGGAATCCCCTTTCCGTCCATGCCGCGTCCTTTGTGCCATATTCACCCCGGCAGGATACCACCTCATCAAGCATCTGGCATAGCCTGGACACCAGAAAAGGATATCCCGCCGTGTACTCCTGGAGCATTCCCGCCATCCTGCCGATATCCATCCCTGTATTGAAATCTTCCTCGTATTCACAGAGCATCCCCGCTATCCCCTGCTGGGAAAGGCTCATGTCCACATTAAAATCAGCAGCGATGTTCCATGGACTGTTTACCTTCAGCCCATCCTCCGGGCACAGCTTCCTCTTCAGGTTCTTTACGTCATACACCCCGGAGAGAATCACGGACCGGAAGGATGGCTGCGCAGCCCGCCGTATATAAAGGGCCCGAAGCTGTGCGAGGAAATCCAGAAAAACCTGATTGTTGCTCGCGGTATCGACCTCATCTATCATCAATACAATCGGTTTGTCAGATGCACCACAGATATCGCCCAAATATTCAAAAAGCGTCTTTAAGGACAAAAACGGATCCCTGCCCTCAGCCTGCTTCCTGAGCTCACCAATCATATCTTTCAATGGATTCGGCATAATCGGAACCGCTCTTTTCAATATCCTTACAAAGGAGCTGCTGAATGAAAGGGCAAAGGTATTTTCATTGCTGAATTCTGCATTCCCAAAGGTCTGGAAATCCATGGACACGACATAGTATTCCTTTTGCAGAAAACGCTCGAGCGCCAGCAATGTCGTGGTCTTTCCGTACTGTCTGGCTCTGTGGATCGTAAAATATTTTCCGGCGTCCACCAGTTCCTTTATCTCTTTCAAACGCGCATGAATGTCCACCATATAATGCTCTTCCGGTATGCACGCACCAGTCACATTAAATGTTTTCGCCACCTTCGCACCTCCCTTCCAGCACTTCCCCTACTCCCGCAGCTCCTTATACAAAGTCAGATCCACAAAGCCGTCCTGCACCCTGACCTCCGCCCGGTCCACCATCATGCCCACCAGCATCAGCTGGCTGGTCTGCCCATGGTTCCCGCTGCCCGCCAGCTCCCAGTAGATGTCCTCGATGCCGTCGTTTCGCTGCTCGCTGAGGCATTTTTCCATCTCCCTGAGCTTTTCCTCACAGCCCGGGCGATAGTCCGCGCGGAAGTTTATCTTTCCCACACTGCCCTCGATCTCCACATGGGAGCTGATGTTCCCGGCCCCGACCTCCAGGAAGAACATGGTCAGCTCCGCTGTGATCCTTACGATTTTCCTCTGTTCCTCAAGCATTTTCCTTCTCTCCTTTTAAAGTCGCTGCACGACAGCGCTAAAGGGTCAAGTCCCTTCAGCGCACTCCCAGGAGAGAAAATTTCTTGCAAAAGTACACTCATGAAATTTTCTCTCATGCGCTTTCGCGACTTGACCGTCCATATGAAAGGTTTTCAGACGCGTTTATGATCTCCAGCCGGGCGCTTCCGCCGCTCGTATTCCATCAGGATGCTCTCTATGACGGGCACCATGATGATGGCCACCCAGCCCGCGCTGAAGCCGTTGTTGTACAGGTTCAGCCCTCCGTACATCTGGGAGGTGCACATGACGATGGCCGTGTGGAGCATGCCGGCCAGGATTCCGGGCACTATGCCGAAGCGGCCCGCGATGGGCGCCAGCCCCACCGCAAAGACGGAAGCCAGCTGCACGCCGGGCGTGGTGAGCGAAAAGCGGTTCAGGAAAGTGGACAGGAACACGCCGCCAAGCACCGGCAGATAGTTGCGCACATGGGCACCGAAGGCGGAGAAGCCGAAGGCCGTCAGGACAGCGCCCACCACCGGCCCGGAGAGGTCGCCCCCTACCAGACAGATGTAGGTGGTGCAGAGCGCCCCCATAAGGGCCATGTTCATCAGCGTGTTCCCCTCGCCCTCCATGAGGACGAAATCCGCCACCGCCCGGCCCGGATGCTTCCACACTTTCCCTATGCCCTTCCATTTCCACCCGCTTAGGTACAGCCCATACAGAAAAGTCAGCAAAAAATACCCATACAGCCCC